>CAZGYS010000026.1:0-22185 GCA_964530305.1 uncultured Leptospiraceae bacterium | reverse complement strand
AATACGATACGGGTCTGGACGATTTAGATACAATTCAGATACAATTCGCTCGAGAGCAGACCCGCGGGAATTGTATCTGAATAGTTTCGAATACGATACGGGTCTGGACGATTTAGCGGCGGCCATGGACGCGGAGCACATTCGCTTTTTGCATGCGGCCAACGACGCGCGGACCGAGGAAGGCAAAATCGCTTATGTGAACAAGGCGCTCAAGGGTCTGATCACCATGGAGTCCTATCGCGATTATCTCGACATCGGTGTGAGCGGTATCGATAAGAAGGACTATCAGACGCGGGTGCAAAATCGCCTGCTGGAACTGGAACAGCAAGCCGAGCGCAAGCTGGGCGGTCTGTTTTCGACCTTAAGTTATGAGAGTTTCGCGTTTAAGACCGGGCCGGATCCCAATGACCCGGCACAGGATTATTCCACGTATCTATCGCTGGGCAAAACCATTGAAGCCTTGAAGGGCGCCTATACCATTCAGGACACGGCCCACAACAAGACGGCCAACGTATATGACTTCCAGGGCGACCTGGATAATGTGCGCGTGCGGGTCGAGTCATACATCAATGCCGTGCAGCCGGACTTCGGCGTGGCGAATAATCCGAACGTGAATTTGAGTCAGGCCCAGGGGCGATTGGCATCGCTCAAGCAGTCGGTGATCGACACGGGCCACATCGCCCTGCAGTTCGCGGCCTACGGCGACCAGAACGCCGGCGACCGCGCGGCCATGGCGGCGAACATCGTCGCCGAGCTCAACAGCGTGAGCGGTTTGTTCACTACGCGGAAGGACGCCTTCGAAACGGCGGAGACGCAATACAATACCGCGGCGGACGCGGCACGAATCGCGCGCAAGGCATACGACGATAAACAGACGCTCGTGACGACGGCCTATGCCGACGTGGAGGCGAAAGATCGCACACTGGGCATCGAGAAAGCCGTGTTCGACTTCGCGCAGGTGTGGGCGCGCACAGCGGACGCGGATGATCCGCAATCGCTCCAGGACGATCTCGTGAAAGACGCGAAGGCGCGCCTGGACGCGGCGAAAGCGGCCCTGGATGAAAAGAAAAAGGAAATCGCCTCGATACAAGACCGGATGGCCAAAGCGGCGACGTTGGCCGAGCTGAACGCCGCCACGGCCGCGAACAAGGCGGCCATGGAGGAGTGGTCCCAGCGCGCCATGCGTTTCAGTAGAGCCGAGGAGCGGATCAAGAATCGCGTGCGGATCATAAAAGAGCGAATCGCCACGCTCAAGGGTGATCTGGCCCATCCCCTGGCGCAATATCTACCCCTGAATGATGCGCCGCATTTGTATTCGGATTTGGACGGTTACCTGGACGTGGGTTCGTCCACGTACATTCAGTCCGAGGACCGATTGAGAGATCAGTATCGAATGCTCAACGGCATCGTCGACGGTCGCGTGGGGGCATGGGACATCATGACGGCGAAGACGGATCAAATCGATTCGGACGACGGGAGTCGCATCTGGGGTCGGGGCCTGGCCGACATGTACGACGAATACAACCTGGCGAAGTACTTTCGCGATTATAATGGCGGACGTTTACCCGATTCGGTCGAGACCGCAGTGCGAACGACGGCGGATGTTTGGATCCTGAACAGGGCGAAAACCGCAATCCCCATCAAGGAGCGCCAGCCGGACGGCAAAATGAAGACCGTGGGCTATCGCTATGAATGGGGTCACAATGCGCAAGCGGTAATCTCCACGCGAGAGCGGGACCTGCACGAATACTATGGTTCGTATAAAGCGGCCATGGACCACCAGCTGGGGCGCATCATCGCCGAGCAGGCGGTGCTCTTTCGCGCGCTGGGCGCCTACGGCATTTTGCCCGCGGCGATTTACGTGAACGCGATCAACACGGCCAACAGTGCCCGGGGGGACCTGGAGCAGAAGGTAGATCAGATGCGCGCGAAAGGCCTGGAGCTGCGTAACGCCTACGCGGAACTACAGGCGCTTACGGACATCGACACGGTAGATAAACTTAAGGGCGTGCTGGCGCGCGGGGAGTTCGGCCTGCGCACGGAAGACGTGAACATGATCACGACCGGCACCTGCGCGTCGAATTGCGGCCTGGATCAGCTGGTCTGGAAGGGCGGAGATAAGGACCTGGCGTTCAATGAGATAGCCGGCAGCGACGGCAAGTCCATAGCCCATCTGAAGGGGCGTAAGGACAGCTTCGGGTTCTTCGTGCGCAAGGGCAAGATGGAGGCGGGCGCCATCGGTTCGGCCCATCACATGTTCGGCAGCGACCGCCGTTCCATGCAACTCATGGTATCCGCGGACGAGTTCAGCGACGCGCTGGCGGCCATGGCGAAATCGCAATACGAAATTCAAAAGAGTGAATACCACGCGAAGGCGAAGAACTTCATCAACGCCAACGGCGTGAAGGCCGACGAACTGACGCTACTCAAGGATCGCGAAGGCTTCATGCACACCCTGCTCAAGGCGGCCGCGAACCTGGACGGCGTAACCAACAGCGGCGTGGAATACGACATGTATCGAACAATCGCCCAGGACTACATGGGCGAAGGGAAAGTCGTGGACCAGATTCTGGAACTGCGTCTGAAACAGCAGGTGGAGCTCCAGAAGAAAGACTGGCAGGTGAAGGAGCAGGACTTCGCCGCGAAGAAAGCCGAGTGGCTGGAAACCATGAAGCGCTATCAAACGGGCGGCACGGAGCAGTGGCGCGAAATCGAAGCGCGCCTGAAGAAGGCCTGGGAGAACTGGCGCACGGACTACGACAAGCAAGCGAAAATCGCCTCCGACGCGCGCCTGAAGCGAATCGAAGACGCGGTGAAGGCCCAGCAAAAGTGGACCGAGGACATGCTGAAAAGCCGGCAAGGCCCGAGCGACGCGGACCGCATCAAGGCGCTGTATGAGGGCATACAGGCGCAGGTGGAAACCCTGAAGCGGGGCCTGCCCGCGCGCGTGGCGACGGCCATCGATACGAACGCCATCCTGAACGCGGCCTGGGCGAAAGAGAAAAACGCGCGGCGCGAGCTGGACCTGAAAGTGCTGCAAGGCGCGCTCTACGCGGACGTGAACGTTTTCCTCAGCGAAGCCCGCGCGACGGACTTCGAAACGACGGAATCCAGCCGCATCAAGAAGGAATTCGAGACGCTGCAAACCAACCTCCGCGACGCAAGCACGCGCATGGCCATGCTGCAATCGCTGGATACGCTGGTGACGCTGCCGGATCAGTACGCGAAGACCATCGAGGAAGCCAACAAACGCTTGCACGAAGACCTGGAAGCGCGCCTGCGCAAGGACGGCTTCATGAAGCAGGGGAACAGTTATGCGCGGCTGGCGAGGACTCCGTACGCGGTGGCGAAAGGCCAACCCGGCGAATGGCAGGTCCTGCCGGGATACCGGGACTTTCAATATACGAAACCCGATTTGCCGACGATTAAGGATTCAAAGGGAAAAGAATGGGATCTGGCCAAACTGATTGTAGCGCAGGATAGTACGCGCACGACCTTGAGCGCGCAAGGCGAGCTTGACCCGGTCGAACTGGATGCGATGGTCAAGCTGGCGCGAGAGAAGATGGACAAGGACTTCAAGGATGTTTACGATCCTGATAACAAGCAAGACCTGGAAACGGAAGCCATCGCCGCTTGCGGTGCCGTATGCATCGCCCGCGCGGCGAAAGCGGCCCAGGCGAGCATGCGCCAGGCGATAAGCCCCCGGGGCCTGGCCGAAGCCGTGGCACGCGGGCAGGATCCGCAAGACAATCTGGAAGCGTCGAAGAAAGCCGGCTACATCATCGGCGACGTCGAAGGCGGCACGTTCGGCGTACACCACTTCAATGAGTTCTGGGCCATCTACGGCCTCAAGGACGTTTACGATAAACTCAAGCAGGAAGGCGAAGCCCAGGCAAGCTCGGGCGCGTATGCGGTGGGCAAGGGACTCGGCAAGCTGACCGGCATCGGTGGCCTTGGCGAGCTGGTGTATGAGAATCAAGACACGATTGAAGCGGCGGGCGCCATCGCGGCGGCCGTGCTATCAGGCGGCGCCGCTGTCGGAGCCTTAATAGCTCTAGCTTCTTTTAAGGGAGCCATGGGCGCATACGAAGGCGGTCTTGCCGGCGCGGTTCTCGGCGCGGGCTCGGTGGCTCTCACGGCCCTTGCGGGAGGCGCGGAGAATGCTTTTCTCAAGGGTCTAAACGTTAATTTGAGTTATTCATACGATGAAGGTTTCGGCGGGAGCCTGGGCTGGACGCACAAAGGCACGGGACTCGGCGGCGGTCTTACTTACAATCAGGCCGAAGGTTTCGGCCTATCGGGACACGCCGGCCTGGGCGGCATCAGCGATGGATTGAAGAACGTCGGCTTGAGCGTCGGCGTGAATCAGTCCGGCGGCTATAACGCGGGCGTAAATGTCGGCGGGCTGGGCAGCGGCGATGATCTAGGTGTGAACCTGGGCTATCGTTATTCGCAATTCTCCGGAGGCACGACGAGTGTAGGTGTTTCGCGTGGAAGTATATCCGGAGGCGATTCGTATTCCGGTTCGCTGGGCGTAAGTTACGGAGCGCAGACGGGCTTCGGCGCGAACGTGGGATTAGGTTGGCGCGGTGACGGAGGCTGGTCCAACAACCTCAACCTGGGCATCAATCAGCGCGGCGTAACGGCGAACTACTCCCTGCGCGCACTGGACGCGCAAGACCGCGGACGCTCACCCTGGAATCAGGATGTGCCCGCGCAAGGTCTGGCGAGTATTCTGGCGGGAGCGGCCGACCCACGTCTGCGACGCGAACTTGCGCACGGGTTTGGAATGTCGGATGCACAACTTGATGAATTCAATGTTGCACCTTCCATGTATGATAATGTCGATGAATTCATGGAGGATACATCGACTGCATTCGGTCCCGGCGGAGCTGCCGACGGTTCAACAGAGCTGATCAGTAGCGTCGGTCAAGCGGACTGGGAAGGTCGAATAGGCTCGATTGCATTTAACCAGAATGGTGTTCGGGGAGCAAACGCACAACGCCTTGTTAAGTCTCTCGTAGCGAGTAATCCAGGTGCGAATTCAACGGCTGTAAGAAAGGCTCTATTCGCGGCGAACGGCGTCAACAGTTACGAAGAACTTCAGAAAAAAATCAACGCGGGCGAAACCATCCAGTTTGCGGACGGCATGGAGTGGCGCGAAGGAGTAACAGACAAGGTCTATAAAATCTATGCCAGTGCCGCGAAGAAACGGGCAACCGCCTTGGCGAAAAAGCGTCAAGTGACGACGACGAAAAAGCCCGCCGAGAAGCGCATCTTGCGCGACTATTTCATCGGCGGTGTCATCGGAGGCGTCATAGATAAAGGCCTTGGTACGAATTACGCGGACTATTGGCGCCATCGATATGACCAGAGTGTAACCGTACAGAGCTATGACGCTGCCGGAACGAAAGTCGTCAAAGATGGAATCAAGTATGTAGACGAGAAAGTTTCCGCGGCGGTTAGCGCGGCACAGAACAAGATCAGCGATGTCAAAGAAGGCTTTAAGACACTGCTTACCACGGACGGACTCGTCGCGTCGGCGGAAATCCTTTTCGACCACGGGCGCGATATGGTTAAGCTCGTTCCCTCGAACCGAGCTGCTCTTTACGGACTAGAAAAGGCGATAGACTCTCAAAAAGGGCAGTATGGTTTCGGTGACGGCGCGAATATGTTTGAGCATACCGTGATGAAACTGGGCTTGATATCGGATCTGGAATCTTATCGAAAGACGCGAGCTGCGGCAAGAGTCACTTCTACGGGTGTGCAAATTGCCACTGGAGTCGTAGGCGGCCTGGTAACCAGCGGGCGGGCTGCGCTTGCAACCTTTCAAAGGAATGTTGTTCGGCCTGCATACAATAAGGTCACGGGTGCGATACAGAATCAAATTTTTGGAAGTAACCTCGCGGATGATGTGCAGAGGGGGCTTGCGCGCTCTATGTATGGTGATAGTAGCGAAGTTATAGCAAAGCCGTTTGCCAGCGTGCGACAGGCTATGCTGATGGATAGAAATACAACTCCTTTATCAGCCTTGGAAAGAGCTCAAGCGGAGGGGTTCGCACGGTTTTTGGGTTATGATGGCCCAATTGAGCATTTACCCAATACGGGAGGCATTAGCACTGGATATATTGACGATTTTGCCGATGGAAAACCGTTACTTATTATCGCTGATGATGTATATCCCAGTAAAGCGGGTAAATATGCAAATGAAGTTATGTCATATCGGGCAAATTTAGCTCACGAGGTTTACGGCCATCATCAATCAAATTTGGCTGGGAAAGCATTTAACTGGACAGATGACTCTCAGAAGGCTTTTTTGCTTGATGAGGTGCAAGCGAGTATGCGAGCAGCACAACTAGCTCCGGGACTTACAAAAATTGAACGTGCTACATTAGTTAGAGATGCTGTTGAGCGTGTATTGTTCCATAATCAAGATTTTGGAACAAATTACCGATTTAGAAGTTTATTGAAGGAAATTTGGTTGGAGCCTTACAAATGACAACCGATGAATTTTCAAGGGTCAAAAAACTCTTTATTGAGGGCCTGAAAAATTTTAGCGAATATGGAGAGTCGCGGGTGCGCTGCGATCTGTGTGATTCTGAAATAATGTATTTCAAGAATTCCCGTAACAAAATCTATCGATCAGAATGTCAGTGCGGAAGATTCACCAAAAAACTGCGAATGTGAGATCGCACTTGTTCCTGTACCCTTGATTAATTCATCGGAACGACCTCACGCTGCTTTTTTCCAATGATAAGTATGATGAAGTCCACCGAGAACTGGTTGTGATTTGAGCCGATAGCTTGGCCCCGGGCGAAGATTGCTTGAACCGGACGGTGAATTCAATTCCAGGGACGTATGGGTACGGTGGTTGTTGTAATAGTCTTTATATTCCAGGAGACGTTGGAGCAGAATTGTTTTAGAGAAGGGTAGCATAAAGTCCGTGAGTTCTTCACGGATGGTTCGAATCACTCTTTCCACAAAAGGGTTCTGAAATGGAGAGCGGACTTGAGTATGGACCACGTCTAATTGAAACATATCCCTGGCATATTCATGGAGGCACTTGAATAGCGGGTCATTATCGCAAAGGACGCGGGTAATGCCCGGCATGTCGGAGAATGCCAGCAGGAACTGTTGTTTCATCCATTCGGCGGTGGGCGAATCGCAAAGATTGACATGGATGATCTTTCTGGACTCATGATGAAGCATCACGAGAACAAGCAGCGGGTCCTTACTTTCCTTTTTAACAGAAAGAAATCCATGGCTATGGTATCGGGCATATGAAGCCGGATGAATTCTCTCCACCGGAGCGTCCGAAGGGGATCGAAATCCCTCTTCGGCATGTATTTTCGCGCGGTATCAATGTGTAGGCGAAAGCCATGATCTTGAAAGAGCCTCCCCTGAATTTGAGCCGGACCCCAGCGCGGGTTTTCCCGAGCATACCGAACAATCTGGTCGCGAACCCATTGCGGAATCTCTTTTCTACCGGCCCGGGAAACGGGATTGCTTTTGATGGTCCAGTAGTCCTTGAAGCGTCGCCGATTCCAGTCCAGCACGGTGCCCGGGTTGAGCAGGATACAAACGGCTTTCCAATTGCCATGCAGGCGACAGGCCCATACCCAGAGCCGCCTGAAGTTTTCGGAAAAGCGCGAGCGGCGCCTGAAACGTTTGCGAACGATATGCAATTGGGCTTCAAGCAGCAGGCTTCTCCAGTATAAGGCCCGATGGACATAGAGCAGCAAAATGATTGCAACGAACTGCAGCAAGATGAGTAGAGCCATAATGTATATCAAATCCCTTCTTTCACAACGTCTATGCGAATATCGCCGGAAGCAAGAACATCGATCGACTTTTTCAGAAATGAAGGTGGAAGTTGAAGAATGATCGAAAAATCATTGGAACAATTGCGCGAAAATCGCTTGATGCGAAAAGAGATTGAAGTCGCCGCATTTGAGGATGCCCTTGAGGAAATTGCAATGGCGTTACGAACCAATTATCTTCGAGAGTTACACTTAATTTTGGATGATAGGTGCGAGCATACTGAAGTGATGTTTCAGTTAGTCCATTTGCTTGAAGGCTATGAGCCGGCTCCTCAAATGACGGCTTTACTGGAAGCATTGCCGGAAATGGAAAGAAAAGCAGCCGAGTGGATACGGATACTTCACTTTCGTATATTGAACGATGAACCATCGCGCATACTCTACAAAAGCCTGCTCCAGCGATCAAAGCCAGAGGGTCGAAGGGTCGCACTACAGGTTCTTAATACGATAATTCGAGAGGAGAAGAGCCCAATAAGCGAGTATGCGAGTTTCGTCGTGAGTTGAGCAATTTATCCTGTGATGAGTTCGTTTTCCATGACTGATGCATTTATTTCTCTTCTAGGTGAAACCTATACCAGCGCTGCACTTAGACAATTCTTGAAAGATGAAGACTTGTTTCCCGAAAAGAATACAATCGAAGGCCACACATATTTCAATTTCAAAGAGTCCGGCCTATCGCTAGTGTTCGATGAGGGGGATAGGCTTGTTGCCGCTCAATTGTATTCGGCCGGACGTGACGGGTATTCTCAATACTCCAGGAGTCTACCGGAAGAGCTGAAGTTCTCCATGTCTTCAAACGAAGTAGAAACGGCAATTGGAAAACCTATGAAGGCAGGTGGAGGGAAAGAAACCCCGGGACTCGGGATGATTCCCCTTTGGAATCTCTTTGTCCTTGATGCTTACGCTTTACACCTTGAGTATTCCTCTGACAAAAAATCCATAGGCCTGATCAGTTTAATGTCGCTAGATGCTCTTCCTCTTGAACTTGATTGATTATTGGAGGCTGTGGTACTCTGATATTTATGCGCATCCCGTGCGGTAGCTCGCTGGAATGGCGGGAAAATGTACGAATCAAAAAGGAATGTAAGCTGCTAATAATGAATCGATCTATGATTAAAATGCTCGGAAAAGAGATCATCAGTCAAGCTGTGCAAGAATTTATTTCCGCCTCAAAACCAGATCCTGCGATAGAAACGATTGAAGGTCGAACTTACTACGAGTTCTTTGAAAATGGCCTGGGCTTACAGTTTGACGATGGGAACCGATTGATTAGCATCCAATTGTTTTCGGAAGGGCTTGATAGCTATCGTGAATATTCGGAGCCTTTTGAAAACGGAATGAGTTTCGAAATGTCTAAAGGAGATATTAAGAAATTGCTCGGCCGACCTACGAATACCGGCGGAGGAGAGAACATCCCGGTGCTCGGCCCCAGGTTACCCTGGGTACTCTTCGTTTATGAAGATCACGCATTGCATATTCAATTTAGCATAGAACGTGATTCAATTCAGTTGATAACCTTAATGTCACTTGATGCGCTTCCTGATGGCGTAAACCATGCGAACGATCACTCGGTATGAACGTGTGATTGGGCAGGCAGCGCAGACTGGCTTATTAAAGGCAAAGGCTATGGAATACAAGGTTCTAAGTAGATTTCATACGTTTAAGAAGGTTTCGCAAAGCCAGCTGAATCAACTTATGTCGTATAATACAGCCTTGATTGATGTCCATCATATAAACGCTGTTGCGGAAGCGGGCTCTGCATACGAGGTTTTAGTTGAACGTGCATTGCTCAGTAATGATGAAATGGCCGATAAATGGAGATCTTACCCAATTCAGTAGTTGATGCGATAATTCAGGTATATTCGAATGTCGTAACCAGGAGCCCCCGCTTACATGATCTGAACAACGTTAGGTCTCGGCTCGACATTTCTGAAATCGCGAAAGAACTAGATGCGTTTGGCAATATCGTGTTCGATAAAGCTCCTCCGAGAAACTTACAAACGTACTTGGAAATTGATGCGCTATCAAACGAATCGGGGAGCTATTTTATCGATGTCCCGATTTTCGCAAATGGCGAAGTGAGCGATTTGACCTTAACCCTTTTCATCAAGATGGGGGAGGCAGAATCTTTCACAATTCAGATTGAAAATCTGCACGTACTGTAATTTAGTTGTCCGGTGAAGCTCCGCACCTTCCAAGCTTGCGACGATGAATTGGAAAGAAGAAATATCGAAACTAGTATCGATCAAACAGATGATCGCAAGCCATGATAAGCAAAGGATATGGCCGCATCATTTACCTGAATTGGCGGTCACTGACGAAGCAATAGATGATTTAGAAAAAAGTATTAAACATACTTTAGCGCATCGGCATCGCGAATTTCTCCAACACGCTGATGGGTGGAGGTGCTTTTATCAAAGTGTGGATTTGTTCGGGACGAGTATGCTTCTTAATCCTCCCGAGTACATCTTATCAAGACTAGCGGCCATAGATCCCCTGGCTATTTCCAGCGCCGGCATTAGCAGTATGAATGACATGTTGATCATTGCCGCAACGGAATCAGATTTGGACTATTTTGCAATGGCAAAGTTGAATGGTAAAATAGGCGACCAGGTCTATTGGTTTGCGGGTCAGCTAATTGAATCTTTTACTAACTTTGAGGAATTTTTCTTGTCGATGATGGATTATTCACGCGAAGAGCTGGCTGACATGAAAAACGAACATCGCGCAACGTAGTCGAAAGGTTCCGTGTTCATTCCGATCCTTAAGCCGAACCTGCGGGCTTTCTGAACTGTTACAAACATGATATTTTATGCCATTGAACCAGAAGTAGCAGGGGGATTTGGGAGTGGGACTATTATGGACTCCTCCACTCACCCGCCAGTCGTTTTCAGGTTGCACTACCTTTTCGACGGATGGCGAGGCGATGAACTCTTGGAATCTTTCCCGTGCTTTATTGTGACCAAAGCGCTCGGGGATGCACTATTGGTAAATGGACTGACTGGATTCGAGTTTGGGGAAGTAGAAATAGAAATTAATCCGGATGTCCGTGACGAGTTACCAGGGGAACTTCCTGAATTCTATTGGTTGAAAATTACGGGCGAAATTCCGAAGAATGATTTCGGGCGTGCCCCGGATTTGCGTCTGGCTTTATCTCAAAGGGCATTGGGCATATCTAATCAGTTCACATTGAAAAATGCGCTGATAGAAGAGTTGTAGTCTGTGGTCCGGTATTCATGCTAAAATCAGTTCTCAGCGAGTTCTTTATGTAAACCGTCAACAGCATGATTCGGCAGATAGCAATATATCAGCGTACGACCAGGAAAAGCAAGGACGGAAATTTATGGTTTCGTCTTTAAAGATTTGTGTAAATGCCTTGTATAGGGCTCCGAACTTTCTTTAATAGGCTTGGATGTCTCGATACGCTGGAAAACCATTTCTTCGCATTCTTGAATGCTACATACTAAAGTCTATTGATGCACTGCCTGAGCCGGATGCGAAGAAATTAGAAGACATGACCCCCAAACTGAGAGAGCTTTACGGCCACGCAGGTGAATGGTGGGAAATTGTCGCGGCGAAAATGGATTTTCCAACCGACATGCCCGACAAAATTCAAGAAATTTGGAAAAGAAACCAAATATTAGCTAATAGTAACAAGGAGGATTTACATCCCGAACATTTTGCACAAATGTTTGTAGATTCAAATTTTGTCGATAAGTCCTGATGTCTATCTCCGCCTCGTCGTATTCAAACCTAACCTGCAAAATTCCAAATATAGAGTAAGCATTTTCGAGAACTACATCTCCACCCATAGAAACTCGTTGGGCTCCTGATTGTATATCAACGAACTATTATTGAAACAGGTCCTATTAAGATTCGTTATTGTGCGACAAGACGCTAGTGGCCATAGCAGAAGCATGGTCGGTCAAAATGAGGTACCATCGATGCTCTGCTCGTGTTTTACACAATTGCTGGCGATATTTCGGCAGGATCTATTATGCGACGCGCAGTAAGCCGGGAAAGTACAAGCGTAGAATGAAACAATCGATTCATATAGGCTATTTCACTGAATTTCGCTTACCGGAGTGGTTTTCCGGCTCCGCGGACGTTAGGGTAACTTTAGAACACTACTGGAATACTCGTTATGCGGAATTTGAATTTGATGCTGCGCAGAGTTTGAATTTTGTTCTCACGGAAATACTTGAGAAACTAATCCCAGATAGCGATCATCTAGTCCATATGGCGGTTTTGCTGGGAACTGCTATTGGTAAAACGATTGAACTTCATGATCCTTCGGATGCAACACCGAGCTCTATCTTGAGTGCACTACGCTCTTGGCGCGAAGACAAAAGCACACTCTCAGAGCCAACAATACTGCCCTACGAAATGGATGGCACTACCACCGGGCATCAGGACTGGGATGAAGCGAAATTAGCAATGAACGCGGTCGCCGAAGTTACTGACAGCAATCGGACTATTCCTGCTTTATTGAGAATCCTGGAAATATGTTTTTCCGGATATGCGCTGGGCCCACTCGCTCACGAATCAATGCCGGAGGACATATTTAGATGGTGGCTGACCGATATAGTTCCGGCGACTCTTGAACAGCGGGAACCGGATATGTACTACAATATAAGCACTCACTTTCCGCCTACACTCTCATAGGCGCCTATCTGATGGCTTTCGAAACATTTTGCCTTCCAGCCTGGTTTATAGGTTTTCCAGATATCGATAGGGTATTGAAGAAACTCTGGGAACGAGATTATGCTGAATTCAGTCGTGGAGCGCAAAATCGAGTTTCGGATGCGATTAACGAAGTTCTCGATCTCATTGCAACTATGACTGAAAGCGACCTGGTTATGCGGCGTTCGCTCTATTTTATGGGGAAAGCGATTCAGCCGACAATTCTATGGCATGATAAGGAAGATAAAAAGTCAGGACAAATCCTTGAAGCAGTAATCAATGTTAGCGGAGACAGCCTCAGTTACTCTGCCTCGGATCTGAGCTACACAAACGTTGGAAAAACGGGGATGCAAGATTGGGATGAAGCACTCTTAGCCTTTAATGCCATGATTAATCTTCAGACAGAGCAAGACTTACGTGAAGCGGTGCATGAAATACTGTACAACATTCTAGGTGGAATGGCTCTTCCTTCCACTGATGACCTCAATATGCCCGTTCAGCATTTCAGATGGTGGCTGACTGAAATTATTCCGGCATCAATCTCCGGACATGAGCCTTATTTATCGGGTTCTATCCGATACTAAGAATGTTCCCTCCGACATTCAACTCGAAATTATTTCTTGAACAGCTATTGAGCGAAACAGCTCGAAAGGCAGGCCTTTGTGTGAAAAAAGGTTATCATGCGTTGAGAAGCTGCTAGATGAATAGCCGTCCGGTGCGGCAGATGAATTACTACGGCTGCTATAGTTTGGAACTATCGTGGGTACAAAAAATAGCCAAAAAAATCAATCAGAAATAGTCTTATTTGGTGGTCAACCACTGTACCTTTGCGTTCGCCCGTTGATTTACGTAAACGAATTGGGACAATTTGCGCCAGATTGGCCGAAGTACGTCGATTCAGCTAGATACCTCCTTACCAACACGCCTCCTGTCGAGATCAAACTTTCCAACTCTCAAAAACATGAGAAATTAATCCATGACTTAAAGAGAGCACTTGATTATTGGGAGGGTTTCGAAGAGCCAGATGTCCTACGAAAAGTAGAAACCACCGACACTAAGAAGCTTTTAATCGATGGAGAGAGGACGAATCCTAATCATATGCTGACTTTATCTTTTCGTGATACTTTAAGTGAGATAGACTTGGATAGGTATAAGAGCGATGATCCTATGGTTTTTTTCGCTCAACGCTATAAGGTAGTTGAAGTCGCCACTGAATTCTATATAGATGAAGATAGCTCGGCAAACGAAGAACTCGTTAAACAATGCAAAGACTCTTTGGGACTAGTGGATCCATGGGATCTGAATCCTGAATTATTTACTAATTCCAAGGGAATGCCTATCTCAAAGTATGATAAATAAAGTAATTATGACACGAGTCAAGTTTAACTATCTCATGGGATATTGTAAAGAGGATAGTAGCTAGATGAACGCAAGAACTGAAGAGCGCTACAAGAAAATACGAACTCGATTCGCGGTTTCCAGTGAATTCGAGAAGGGAAGTGAAGAGCTCTATGTGATTTTAAATGGCGTCTATAGCTTCGTCCAGATTGGAGAGCGATTACAGTGCATGAAAATATTGGATGCTTCGAAAGGGACCTTTCGCAAGGCACTCATAGATAAAAAAATTGACGACAAGGTGGCTATATTTCGGACTAAAATAGCCAGCAAAAGTATGCTTGTTATGGATGGAGTGCTGGCGTTTTTTTACTATCCGTCCGACGATCGCGTTGCCGAGATTGATGCTAGCGACAGGGAAATCGTGGAACATTTCTTTGATATTTTGGAGTTGTTTCCTATTGATTCTTAGTTGCGTATTTTGGCCGTTCTACTCCGCCCAGTAATAAACCGAATCTACCGCATTCGAAAAATAAATTTTCAGCATCTAGGTCGTATGTCCGCAAACCGCGCGAAATGCTGAACTCTCAACAAAATCTTTGATCGGCGAACCACGGAGCTAGCGGAAATGATGACGAAAGTATTTTATCTAATTGAACCAAAGCCGGAATTATTGGATCTACTATCTAACGTCGTTAATGGAGAGCCTGTTGCCGGCGAATTGTTGCGACAGCAATTGTGGATAAATGAAGAGGGAGGCTTAACTCGGGGTAGGGAATGGATAGACCAGGAACAAGAAGTCCGTGTGAAACTTCGATTCTTGTTGTATGCTAAATGGAACTATAGTGAAACGTCTTTTGCCGAGATTCTCTTCCCGGGACGAGAAATTAAAATTGAGCAATTTGATTCTTACTGGAAAATAGCACGGATTTCGGTCGGTGGGATATCGAGTCTGGCGGAGAGGATGGTTCCTAAAGACTTGATTCGAGATGTGCAAAAGACCGGCGTCCCGGTTGTAGATGCTTGGATCGATTCGCTCGTTCGCGATTTAGAACCAGACTCTTGACTTATCTGGCTATCAATCAAGCACCAAAATATAGATTTTTAAATAAATACCGGAAATAAAAATTAGTAAGAACGTATATAATTAAGTCATTACGTCAACCAGCTTCGCGGCTCTCCATCCAGCGGATTCCGTTTAGCCGAACGGTCATTTAGCGATGACCATTCCGTAACTACAAGGTTCATAAATAGAAAGTTAGCTCAATTGATGAGTTGGAAGATGAAAACAATCGCGCCATATTGCCCGACATGTAATTATTTGTATACGGTTGAAGTAGACAGTGACGGAACGATACTGCTGATTAAGTGCATTCGATGCGCAATTATGCTGAAAGTAAAGGACAAAGACATAAAAGCTCACCTCGTACAAGAGCTTCAAAGGTTAGGCGCGAATTTTGAGGATCTAGGCGACGATCCATATGATATTAAGAAAATTATGCGTGGCGAGACGCCACCATTCGGCTAACATAGTCTGTTGTACGCCGTTAGGTAGGCCGGGCTAGACCTTGTGCGCTGATGGCATATCTTATACCGCATTTCTAAATTTGTCTACTGGAAACAAACTTCCTCCGTAAGCCGTATTTGAAATGAGCTTTCTACTCTGGGTTAAAGGAACCGAACAAGATTCGGATGGTACCGTCCTATTTGGAGACTTGATCGAATGCGAAAGCAACGACCCCATGGCTTCCGTCTGCTTTGAATTCGAGGGAAGTGCCAGGTTTCTTCATAAGAATGAAAGCTTTGAGAAGCCTGTGAATATTGGACCGGTGCATCTATACCTTTCTGGATGGCAATTTTGTATTACTGACCAATTTCTCGACATCAAACAAACTCTAATAACAGACGATCCGAATATTCAATTTATTGGATACAAGTCTATTGTTCTTCGTCCAGGTAAAGGCTGGAGAAAATACTATCCCCGCAAAGGAATAATTACTCTGTACGTGACAGACAAGAACCGACGCTATATCGGAATTCTAATATGGCAGCGAAATTACATTGCCAGGGATCGCTGGCATATCCATGTTTTTGCGCGAAATTCAAATTGTTCGGTGGACGAAGGGCCTCTCTATCTTTACGACGACAAACTTGGTGATGTGAATGAAAAAAAGAAAATTTACGTTGGTGACATTGTTCGCATAAATGAATGACACAGTCTGAAGTGGGAGGCGCGGGTCGAAAAAATTGAGCATGAACGGGAAAAAGATAATACTAAAAACCGTCGAGTTGCACGAAGGTGAGTGGACCTGGTGGCAAATAAGCCGTGCTGTCGAACACAATTTGCGTCCGTTTAGTATGTGCTCCTTGCAATTGCTCCAAGAACTTGAAGAAGACGGATTGATTATTGTCAAGGAAACCGATAATCCTGCCTTTCCCCATTACTTTGTTTCAGAAAAGGGCAGAAAAATGATAGCTAGTTAGCGGCGAGCATTATCGCAGAATTGAACCAGGCTATCCAGCGAATTCATCAATCAACCCCATCTCACGCCGGAACAAGTTCCCATAATCCGAATGGATTGTGAAATAAATGATCCAGGGCGAATAACTCGCAAGTCGTCTTACGCATGCGAAAAACTGGAGCGGCGCGAGCGATGCCGAAAGTTTGGCCGTCCTTGAGAGTCGGATTTTCCACGATCATGTATGCCATGAATTGAAATATGGTATTTCCCGCGGTTTTCGGATCGACATCGCCGCGCAACATGACGTCCGGCATACCCAGGTTGTGCATACCACAGCTATAATAGTATTCATCCCCGCCGACCAATTGGACGAATGCCTCGCACAAATGGTAAGGGTTTCGCGGATCCAGCTCTTGCCAGATATCGGCCGGTAGCGCGCGTCCCGCCGACTCGACTTTAATCGCCAGGCCGCCCGCCGCGAGTATCGCGCAAGCGAAACGGTGCATTCGCTCCGCGCTTTCTACGGTCCCGCCATCCTCGTCCACTAGATACAGGGTTCGAGTGTGCTCGTCGATACGATCCAGGAGCCTCGCTTCCAAATTCTGATTGGAAGCCGCAAAGGCATCTCGCAACGCTGGATCTTTCGCATACTCCTCAACCAACAAGGTTTCGTTAGTCTTGGTATCACGCATCAAAGGCCCCAGAAGCATGTAGCGCGGAGTAGCCTCATCTCCCAGGGGAATAAACTCGCGGAGCAGATCGCCTCGCGTAGGCCATAGACCCGGAATTCCAACAACGGTTTTAACTTTCATTCTGGAGCTCCTTCAGTCTCATGATGGGCGATTGGTCGTGAAATGCGAGGCAAATTAAGCGAAAGGCGGAAGCACCCGGAGCGACGCCGCGGCCGAAAAACTATCCTTCACTTTCTCCAGAAACTTACGTGCGCGAGAAAGCGGATGATCAGGGAATTCCGCGTCCCATTGGCGATCTTCGGATCGATTTCGCAAAAGGGGTGCCTCAAAATTCGGCTCGTAGGGATCCTGCATCCAGGGTATTTTCTTCCCACCTTCAATAATCACAATTCTGTTATTCTCAAGTTCATCAAGGTCTACTTCAGACATATCCGCTACCAATGCATCTCGAATCCCAGTCGCGCCGACTTCCGGGCACTGAGCCTTGATCACAAAACTACAAGTCTGAAAGGGAATTGTATACGAGGCTATGTAAAGCATACCGCTTGGCTTCATCGGTAATTTGAAAATCTGGTGAAGCGCGGCATAGTCGCCCAGTTGAGCGATTTCTACTTCGATAACGGCGCCTGAAATTTCCGCCAGGCGAACGCGGGCGCTTTCTCGATGAATCGACAAATCGTGTACGGGCGCCGGCAGGTCAGGTGGGATTGGAAAAAAGTGGACAGAAATTATTTCTCCGAAACTGCTGCGCCACTTGATTTCGTCGTCTCTTTCGAATTCCAGCTCTAGCTCGCCATGATCAAAATTTATGTCCTTAATATTCGCTCGATTTTCGGTTTGCATGTTGACAAAGTGCTCCGGAAAGTGTTGCGATTATCGATTGCCCGGTAAAGTTGTAAAGTTAATATTGAGGCGACTCGCTCCCTTAGTTTTACTGAACAAGTAGATGAATATTGAAAGGCACATCGCTCGGAACTTTGGAGGTTTGAAGCAATACCATGGGGGTCTGAACTCGCCTTTCTCGGATGATGATAAAATTGGGAAGATTCTCTTCACTTACGTGGCGAAGGATTCAGCGAATGCACTTGCTATCGGTAGGAATGGACTCATGGTCATGCCTGGCGACACCAGAATTCCATACAAAGATATTACAGCGCGATTCTACGAGAATGACGATGAAATAAGAACCGTCAAAAAGTCCCTGAACCGGAAAACCATTGTCGGCCTCAGAATTGAGCACGCGAACGGTAACATCGTTCGCGTGCTCCCGTATACTCTCGCCTCGGCGATTCGACAATTGCTTGTAGACGAAGATTATTGCCGCAATGCCGCGCAAAGAAATATGAACAGCCTGAAATCGCACTATTGCCCGACTTGCGAAGTGCCCAAACAGCCTAACTCAAAAAACATTTGTAGATACTGCCGAGATCGACTGATTGCCAACCCCAATATGCGTGCTGAAAAATAAGCCGACGGCCGCCGCGATATGCTGAAACCGAAACCAAATTATGTGTCCATTTTCTTCGGTCACTTCCAAACCGAGGCCGAATTTGAGAATTATCTACATGAAAATTTTGGCCGTGAAAGCGATGAAGTACCCATATCGGAATTCGCGTGCGAGCTGGGAGTTACCTGGATCGATCATGATCTAGTAGAGGCCGAATATCGGGCAGGCGAGGAGAAGGTCGCGCTTACTGAAATGGCTCGATATATGTCATACTCAAGTTCCTACTTAAGCGAACTGGAAGCGATGTCCCACGCGAATCGATATGGGAATGCGATTGTTCTCTTGTTTGACCAGGAATACAAATCGCACGCGTCATCCGCGGAACTAAAGCTTGGATACGTTGGAGTCTTTCCCTATTCCAGGCGTGCGCCCGCGGCAAGAGAAGCATAGTATTTGGCTCTGCGCTCTTCACCAACCGATGCGTACAGACTCGCCAATTCCTCGTGCAATTGCTTTCGTTCTCTTTTTGCGGTATTAAACAACGCAATGCGACATGCTCGGATTGCCATCTTCGCGTATCCGGCTTTGCGGCATACCTTACTAAGATCCAGCGCAATGTGCGCGTTATTGCGGGATTCAGTCAGAGCGATATTCAAGAGTTGTATCGAGAGCAGGGGCTGTATATTGGAATAATAGAGTAAAAAATCACCCGGCGATTCAATTCCCACGGTGGGGATTACATCTCCCCGAAGATCCTCCAGGGCGACACGAACCACATTGCCATTATTTGTAAACAACGCGAATTTCGATTCGCGTGCATTCATGTGCAGTTCCATGAAACAGTCGGCACTGCGATTTGCCTCCAGAATCTGTACAGCTCGGATAATATAAATACCCGGGATGGCCTTGAGTGTTGGATTCCTCACCACCTCCAGATCCCAGTTGTCGGGTGGTCCTTCCAGGGGTCTGGAGATGACTCGAAAAATTTTACGGCGAGGATTTCGCGCTATGGCTTCTGATAATTTCATGGTCGATTGCGGTTCTCGCGAGAAGAAAAGCAACGCTGCCCCGATCATCGTCAATAATGCGATAACTTGATCATGAGTTAAACCATACCAGTGCCAATCGCGGAGCATGGCGGCCGTAAGTTTGCTGGAACTAGACATTGCTATATTCCATTTGACCGGCGGCGGTTCCAAGAGGGGAAGGAAGGCATCGTGTAAGCGTAGAAATTCCAGGGCGAATCGCACGATGGAATAATAGACGACAAAGTGCAGTAGAATATCCGCGTCAAGTTCCCGTCGCGCCTTTGTTATCGCATACCAGGTGAAAATTAGAAGTAGCAGCATTTCGAGAAAGGGCGTATTCCAAACGGGAACGCCATGGGTCGGCGCGATATAGTACCGAGAGAATTGTACCGTGATTGGAAAGAAATCGAAACCGGCGGCATAACCGTAGTCACCGTCTCCCAGCGACCAGCACTCCGCGCGGCCAATCATCATTCCTAGCGCCAATGTCGGCGCGAGCGCGCCCAGGTATGGAGCAATGGGGTACCTGTATATTCGCAGCAACAGAGCCGCAAGCGCGATGCCTATGATGAGAGCAGGAAGCGCGGCCAGAGGAGGACCATTGAAGAAAGCGACGATTCCGCCGAACGGTTGCCAGAAATGAAAGCGTCCGAAAATTCGCCATGGGTCGGTAATCAGGAAAAACGCAATCACGGCGGCCGCAAGTAGAAAGTGCCAAGGACATCGGAGTCGATGTCGCCTCAACAGCCTGGCGAAGACGACAATTGATACGACGAGGGCGATTGCTTTCCAGCTAATTCCGAACATGATTAGGAGTGATACTCAAAAGCGCCACTGATCAGCCTCGTTTCACTTCATTCTTTCCAGGGTTTCCCGTCATGTGTAAATGCCTTAAGGGGCGCTGCTCGTTTCCAAATTTCCATTAAGTCGTCATCTAACCCGGCCAAATTTTTGACAAGCGGCGTGGAAGTTCCAACACCTGAAATCACAACGTATCGTTTGGGTTCCCACCCCGCCTGACCTACCGGCCCTTCGAAGTCTCCATATATGCATCGGGGCATGTGAACCATCTGAATTAGCGTTGCGGACTGCACGTCGAAACGCGTGTCCGTGGTCGGTAGTGTTCCGATTGAACACTCACCTTTCTGCTTGAGTGCCTCAGCCAGGTTGATCCGTTTGAGGGCACGAGGGCCGGCAAAGTACAGTGAATAGGTCATGGCGCGACGACAGGAACAACCTCCCTGATCCGAATATACCAGGGCCATATTGGCTAATTTTGGTTTAGTGGTCAACAATGCGCGAGCCTGGAGCTCCCAGGCCTTTTTGCCGGGCTGACTAACTTTCAGCCCTTGAAAGATTGCAAGGCAATTCGACTCTTCGCGGGACCATGCACTGTATTTCAAGGACGTCAGTTGATGAGGGCCTAGTTGTACCGTGAATAGAGATTTCTTCCTGAAACGTCCAGAGCTATACTCATCCGGAACAGCAGTTGAAATCTTCGCGGGCGTAGGAGTTCGAGTTGGGGCCTCTAACTGTTTTTTATAGTCTAGAACTTCTTGCTTCGAGCTTCCGAAGATTACGAAGCCGGAAAAGACCCACCCCTCAAATTTCTTATAGCGGGTTCGCAGCCATACTCCGTTTCGCCCCTGAATCTTCCGGACCTGTTGTCCTCGGGCAATGACGGGAGCTAGAGCTCCGTATGGTAGTGCCGAGATCTTTTTGCTCCGAATGTTGTTCGACTGACGTAAATTGAGACCTCTTTTGGCGGTCACCGCGATGTACTGAATTTCTTTGGTTGTGCTTGGATTTTTTGGTTTTTGTTCTCCGCAAGCCAGGGCGGTCTGGATGATCAGAATCAAAATTGTAATATAAATGATGCGCATGAGCGTCCCTCTCCGTGGTCGGCGTTATTGTGCGCCCTGGAGACGAGAAAGGCACACTTTGAGGAATTGCACAAGAATTTTTGTTTCGTGATATTCCTACGTGGAATGCCGTCGCAGAACGGAGAAGGCGCGAAAGTTCACTCGATATTATTTTCGGTTTGAGAGTAAGCCAGTTCCAACCAGGCGGAAAAGCTAGGCGCGATGACGTTCACTTCCTGGTCCGGCAATTCATGAATGCGATAGTGAACCACCCGAGGCGGTGTCGTGGAATAATCCAAGCATAACATATCAAATTCATTCGATTCCTCGGAGTCAAGGGCTGCGAAGGGAATAAGGGCAGGGTGCTCTTGCCAATTTGCCATGCTGCTTTCAAGGTAATACAAACTGTAGTCCAGATGCGAATCAAGCGAACAGGGCCGCCATGAAGGTTTCGGATTTCGAATCGTATTCAGCGTTTCGAAATTCATCAACCAATCGACCTGCACTTCCGCGCCGGAGTGCTCGCGAATCCAACAATTGGCCAACCTGCCGCCGTAGTTTTCGGAAAGAAACTCAAGATAGGCCGGCTCCATTGCAAAGGCGGGGTTCTCGCTCAGGCTTCGGTGGTATCTTGTATACTCCTGGATGCGATCGGGCTTGAGCTCCCTCGTCGTGCCTTCGATCGCCGCGAATTTGCCCATGAGGGAGTTTCCTACGGCCGTGAGTGGGTGGTCAAGTGGGATGAGGGGTGGTGCGCTTCCGATAATTCGCAATTATGACGTATTGGGCCAGCTTATGCTATTGAATAAACGGGCTGATTCTATACACATTAGACCGGGCTGATTGTATACAGGCC
>CAZGYS010000025.1:0-22193 GCA_964530305.1 uncultured Leptospiraceae bacterium | reverse complement strand
TCATGCTCTGGGCCGCTCTTCGCAGGCGCAGCCACAGGAGGTAACGACGTACGGGCAGTCCCATGTGCTCCTTGAACAAATGCATGAAGCGATCCGGCGAAAGCTCCACCGACGCGGCCAGTTCTCCCACGGGCAGGCTTTCCGGCAGTTCCGGTTCCGATTGAAGTCGCTTCAGCACGGAAGAGACGCGGCCGTCCATGCGCGAAGGCCGGGGCGAGCCGTCGGTGCCGCCCATGGCCGTGAGGACGCTGGTGAAAATTTTCAGGGCGTCCGCGCAATCGGGTTTACCGTGCACCAGATCATCCAGCTCCGACTTGAGACCTTGCAGCGTGCTTGCGGCCGGCAAGTGCGGCTCTCCGTCCTTGACCAGCGGTCGCAGCGCGCGAAACTCGAAGGCGTCCGGATCCAGTTGCAATACCAGCATGCGCGAACCGGCGGGCGCTTGCATGCCGTGGCGAAAGTTCGGCGGCAAGAGTACGGCCTGGAAGGTTTGCTCTTCGTCTCCCTCGGGCCACAGGCGAAAGGGTTCGTCCAGGGAGATGAGCAGGGAGCTGGCGTAGTGACCGTGGGTTTCCGAGACATAGCCCCGGCGGGTGACGAAAATTAGGAATCGATCCCAGATATAGACGTAGTCTTTTTCGCCCGTCCCCATGGCCGTCCGAAAAATCGCTCGGGTCATGCCGGATGTCAAGATATTTCGCGGTCGTCGCTGGAAATCGCCGTGAATTTGAGTTGAAGTTCTCGGTGCCGGAGGTACAATCGAGCATGGGAATTTTTCGAGCGATTCGCGCTAATCGACGCTTCCGAAGACTGCAGACCGCCATCGACCAGAACGACCCGGCCGAGATACTGGTGCTGCTGCGGAACATGGAGAGTGAGCAGTTGCTGAACGACGTGCCCCGGGAGATGCTGGCGCACGCGTGCGATTCGGCGAATCGCGCTGAATGCGTGCGCTTGCTTTTAAGTCACGGTTGGGGCGATGCGCTCGAAGACAAGGATTCCCTGGGGCGCACGCCCCTGCACCTATCGGTGGAACGCGGCGATATCGATACGGTCCGAGTGCTGTTGGACGCGGGCGCCGATCCCAATGCGCGCGATAAGGACGGCATCACGGCCTTGAATCTTTGCAAGTCCTTTCACGGCCTGAGCGATATCGCGCAACTGTTGTTGGCGGCCGGCGGGAATCCCAACCTGGTGGACAAGCACGGCAAGAACTACTTGATGTAGCGTTTCGTTGACGGGCCGACTTATCGCGCCAGCAGCCAGGCGTTCTCTTTGGCGGCGGCCTGGCCTTTTAAGCCGCCCGGCACGTCGACGCTTTCCAGCAAGGTCGGCTTATGGGTTTTCCCATAGTAGCCATGTACGGCCTCCGTGCTGATGGAGAAGGGCGGTCCGGACATCACGTCTTGATCGTAGTCGAAAGTGATGAGTAGCTGGGGCGCGTTGTTCGTGATATGCGTCAGGTGTCGGGTATAGCGTTCGCGGGTTTCGCTCGGCAGCGCGACCAGGGCCGCGCGATCATACACGGCGTCCACTGTTCCCAGTCGTGCTTGCGTCAATTCGAACACATCGCCCACGAACATGTCGATGTTCGGCGCGCTGAAATGTTCCAGTTTGCCGACCCTTCGAATCTCGGGTTCAACCTTCAATTCATCGAATAGTTGTTCAATGGCGATTCGTACCAGCTCCGCGCCGACAACGGAGAAGCCGCGCGAAAGCAACCAGGCGATATCCAGGGTCTTACCGCACAGAGGCAGAAAAACGCGAGCGCCTTCGGCCAGGTTTAATTTGTCATGATGAGCGCGAAGCAGATGGTTTGCCTCGCTCGCGTGAAAGTTGATTCGGTTGGAATTCCATCGCTCGTGCCAGAAGTCGGAGTGCATTTCGGTTCCTACAGCCTTTCGCGCGAACGGGCAGTCACGGGATTCATGAGGGGATTGCCGCGCGGGAAGTGGAAATCGGCTCCACGACCCGCGCGCGGATGATTAGCCCTGTTTATCTTTCTTTTTTTCCAGGGAAGCCATTAGCTGCTTACCGAAACTGGAAACTGATTCGTTGGAGGGCTCGTTCAGTTTCTCCATGTACTCTTCGTATTCACGCCGAGTTTGGGCTTCCTGAACGTTCTTGATGGAGAGGGAAATCTTTTCGTTTTCGCGATCGATGTTCTGAACCATGACGTTCAGCTTCTGGCCCTTCTCAAACTGACCTTCCAGTTTTTGACCGCGGGGCACGCCGCTCTCGGAGATGGGCACCAGGCCGTTGAAATGATCCGGGAGTTTCACGAACAGGCCGAAGTGTTTGATGCTGTCGATTTCGCCTTCGACGATATCGCCCCGATCGAAGGGCAGTTTGCCCTGCCAGGGGTTCTCCAGCAACGCACGAATGGAAAGGGTAATGCGATCTTCCTTCCAATCGATTTTCAACGCCTGCACGCGAACTTCCTGGCCGGTTTTCAAGGCCTCTTTCGGATGATGAATGCGCTTGAACGAAATCTCGGAGACGGGCACCAGGCCTTCCACGCCGCCCAGGTCCACGAAGGCGCCGAAGTTCTGCAGGGAAACGACGGTGCCGGTGAGCACGTCGCCTTCTTTGAGGCTGCCCTGGAGGAGATCTCTTTGCTTCTCTTTTTCGATTTCGCGGTAAGCGCGATGAGAGGCGATGACGCGCTTGCCCTGCACCTCGACGATGATGAACGGAACCTGACGACCGACGACGTCGTCTCCGCCTTCCATCATGGAGCCGGGGCAGAAGGCCGTCATGTCTCCCAGGGAAACTTCGTAGCCGCCCTTGATTTTGCGGGCCACCTTGCCGGTGAGGGGAATTTTCTCGCGCAGGGCGTTTTGCAGCACGGATTCGCGCGCGGCGCCCGAGGGACGCGTGGTGAAGATTTTTTCGCCGTGCTGAGTTGCCTCGAAGAAAGCGTCGATGCGCTCTCCGGGGTTGACGGTAACTTCATTGTTGTCGTTGAGCATTTCTTCCTTGCGAATCATGCCCTGACCGTGCGTCGATTTTACGAATATGAAATCCTTGTCCTTGATGTTGATCACGGTTACCGTTGCCGGCGTACCCGCGCTCAGGCTGGCCTGGTTTTCCAGGTTCTGTTCCAGCATGGCGGAAAATTCCGAATTGGGATCCCGATCCCGTCCGATTGCCTTGCTTTTCATGCTTCTTCCTTTCTCTCTTTGTTTTTTAGTTCTCTAAAAACGCGCGATGACCTGAACCGCTTATTGATCTTCGCGCTTGAATTCAACCTTGCCCTTGTCATGAATTCCCAGGTCTTTCTTCGTGATACCCAGTTCCTTCATGATCAACTGGCGCTGATCATACATCCTGTGTTTGTCCGAGGCGCAAATTGCGTTTCGAACGTAGCGACGTCGTCCGCGAATGACCTTGGAAGCCATGGCGTAACCGCCGCAACGCCCCCGGGTTACATCCGAGGGGCGGCCGTCCCGTCCATCCTTGCCGCGCCAGCGGGGATAGGACAGGTTCTGCTCCTGGTAAATACGGCGATAAAACGAGCCGATAACCGGTCCGGCCATGGGGCCGCCGCTGCCGCTGGGTCCCATGGTGACTTTCTTGTCGAAACCGAACCAGACCACCGAGGCGTATTCGGGATTGAAGCCCACAATCCAGGCGTCGGACCAGCCCGATGTCGTGCCGGTCTTAACCGCCAGATCTCCGCGAAAGCCGGCCTGACCGCGAATGGGATAGGTGGGCGTACCGCGATTGGCAACGTCTTCCATCATCTTGCGCACGATGTAAGCCGCGCCCGGCTCGATGATTTGAATCTTGTTATGACGGGTTTTCAAGGCCAGCGTCCTGCGCACCAGGGCCTCTTTGTTGTAGATTACGTTTCCGCTCTGATCGGTGACGTAGCGAACCGCGAAGGGAATCACGTCCCGACCCTGATTTTGAATAATGGATAATGCCGTGGCCAGTTCGAAGGGTGTGACCTCGCTTACGCCCAGGGCCATGGCGGGGTCGGGAGAGAAGCGGCTCTTGTCCGTGATCTTCATCAGCTTGGCCGCGAAGTCGATGATGGGTTCGGGCCCGCTCTTGTAGAACACCTCGACGGCGCAAGTGTTGATGGAGGCCGCCAGCGCCTTTGATGCCGGGACCAGACCGCGAAAGCCTTCGCCGTAGTTCATGGGGGTCCAGGACGAGCCGTCCGGCGCAAGGGTGAAGAAGGGCGCGTCGTTGAGCGCGGTCTTGGAGCTGATGTCTCGATTGGCGATGGAACCGCCGTAGACGAAAACCTTGAAAGCACTACCGGGCTGTCGCCTTGCGCGAAGGGCGCGATTGTACTGGTTCTTGGGTGAAAACTTGGAGCCGCCCACCATGGCGGTGATATAACCCGTGCGGGGCTCGATGCTCAAGAAGGCGCCTTGCAGTTGCAGGTTCGTTACGAATTTACGCGTATCCTTGCGGTACTCCTCGAAGGCCGCGCCTTCGTTCATGGCCGGCACCATCAAGGAGAGCATATCGGCGGCGTCCACCATGTCTCCCTTCAAGGCCTTACGCAGACGACCACGCGTATCCAGGCCTTTCTTTTTGATGCTGCCCAGGGGGAGGACGTCTCGCAGTAGATAATAAATGCTGAACAGGCCGTTGTCCACGCCGCCTACGCCGGCCTGACGCGCATAACCTTGCATATAACGGCCGGACTTTTTGATCTGGCTCTTGATTTCGGAATCCGCGACGCGCTGGTGGGTCAAGTCGAGCGTGGTATAAACTTTCAAGCCGCCGGTGTAGAGACGTTCGGCGCCGATTTCCTCAACCAGCAAACTACGCACGTGATCCGTGAAGTAGGGCGCCAGGTCCAGTTTCTCCGACCAGGTGGTCTGGGACGGAGAGCGGACGACGACCTTGCCCCAGTAGACATTCCAGAACGCGGCGTGGGTGGGATCGACGTCCGACTTCTTGATGAAGTCATTGGCCGCCATGCGACGTAGCGTGATCTTGTGCTGGCGCATGGCTTCATGGGGATTCTTAAAGGGCGAAAACTGAACGGGAGCTTTGGGTAATCGCGCCAGCAAAGCCGCCTCGGGCAGGGTCAGATCCTGGGGTTTCTTTTCGAAGTAAACGCGGGAAGCGCACACCAGACCCTGGCAACCGTGGCCCAGGTAGATCACATTGAAATAGACTTCGAGGATTTCTTCCTTGGAAAGGTTCTCCTCGATTTGCAGGGCCAGGATGGTCTCCCGAATCTTCTGGGTGAAGGTTCGGCTGCGCGAGCCCTCGGCGCTCAGGTAGATCTGCTTGGCCAACTGCTGGGTCAGGGTCGAACCACCCTGGACGATGCCGCCGGCCATGATGTTGGTGATGGCCGCCCGTACGATGCCCATGAAATCAATCCCGAAGTGATTGAAGAAATTATCATCCTCGGATGCCAGGAAGGCCTGGACCACATGGGGAGGAATGTTCTGAAAACGAATCAGTTCTTGCTTATGGCGATACAGCTCGGCGAAGACCTTGCCGTTGCGATCATACAGCCGCGTGGGGGTGGAAGGGCGATAGTTGGCCAGCAGGGAGAGCTCCCGACCCTCGGAAACATCCGAGATCAGCCATCCGAAGACGGCTCCGCCGCCCAGGGCTGAAACCAGCAGGCCAATCAGGACGAAGCGCTCGAAGAAATTGATTGATTTAACCATTCCGGGAGTCATGGCGATTACCAGTGAGCGCGGTCGGAGAGATTGTCGGGTTATGGGCCGTTACGCCCGGCAATTGTTCGGGTCACAGCGGCCGGATAGCGGCATTCCCGACGGACCGCGGGAGTTAGAGTCCATTATAAAGAAATATGTTCAGGAATATGGACGCGGCCTGGTACACAATCATAATTTTATGTTGTGCTTGCCCTGTAATCCGGGACGGAATTATCTACAAATATGCGTGATACGCAGGGAAATTTCGAGTTTCAGGTCCCTTCCATAACGGATAATGCCCTTCGCTTGATCGCCATATTCAGCCTGGCGTTCCTGGTCCAGGGACTGATGAAGGCGTTCACCGGGGTATCACCCCGGGAGTTAATGCTCGTCCTGTATATGCAGGCCGGCTCGCCTGATTTTCATCCCCTGAAGGTGTTCACGCATTTCTTCATCCAGGGCGGCGGCTTCTGGGGCCTCATTAATCTGTTCTTCGACGCCATCCTGCTGTGGTTCTTCGGCTCGGAGCTGGAGCGCAACTGGGGTTCGCACAATTTTCTGAAACTCTTCTACTTCGGTCTGCTGGGCGGGCTGATTGCCGGGGTCCTGATGTCCTTCGTCTGGCCCATGGTGATGTTCGGATTCGAGGCGGGGCTGATTGCCATTCTCGTGGCCTACGCCATGATCTGGCCCGATCGAAAAGTTTACATCTATTTCATTATTCCCATCAAGATGAAGTGGCTGATTTTGCTGATCTTCATCTTCCTGGCCGCCGGCAACTGGCGCAATGATCTGATCACCAATACCGGGGGCGCCCTGGCGGCGGCCCTGTTCGTTTATTACTACGCGCGCAAGGGGCGCCAGGCTCAAGCCTATTACGCCGGCGGCGCGGTCGTAGCCGGAGCGGCGGGAGCCGGTGGAAAAGCCGGGGGCGGCGGGCCCATCGATCGCGTGCGGGAGCACTTTCGCAAGAAGCGTCTGGAGAAAAAGCAGGAAGAAATCAATCGCCGTATCCACATGAAGGAAGAAGTGGATCGCCTGCTGGAAAAGATTTCAAAGAGCGGAATCAAATCGCTCACACGTAAGGAAAAGAAATTCCTGGATCAAGCATCGCGGGAATTCTGAAACCGGAATCCCTTTATCGGAGCATCGCATTGAAAAAAGCTATCGTCCTCGTTTCATTTCTGATCTTCGCGGCGTCCCATTGCGCGGTCGCCGTGCCGAAAGCCTTCGACGTGAGTCGCGAAACGCCCGCCGTCGCCTCGGGTGAAGGAATCATCATCGGCAAGGTCGAGAGTCTCGGCCAGGAAGGGACGAAGCCCGTGCTGTGGTGGCCGTGGTGGAAGCAACTGACGGGAGTCGCCGTGAGCATGACGATTTCCTTGAACGGGGTCGAGTCTTATTACGCTCTCACGCGCGAAGGTTATTTCGCGCTGCGAGTGCCGGCGGGCAGCGTGAGTGATTTACGCTTCAAGTTCATGGAAGCCGGTAGTACGGCCGGAGCGGGCAGCGCCGGAGATGACGACGTAAGCATGGGCGTCGGCAGCACCTTCAAGCAGGAGATTAAAATTTCCCTGGCCGAGCAACCCATCAAGGTGAGCGCCGGTAAGGTAACCGTGCTCCCCATTCGTTCCGTGACCTTCTTGAAAGCGGGCGGCTTCAAGAAACCCGCCGTCGACTCCGGCGCGCGTAACGGCGAAGTGCTGGCCTGGTTTCGCAAAACCTACCCGAGCCTGGCCGCTCAATTCAAACCTTGATCCCGCGCGTTATCGCGTCAAGAGCCCTCAGCGGGTGAGGAGCCATCAGCGCGTAAAGAGCCTTCAGCGAGTGAAGAGCACTTCGTATTCGGCCGTTTTCAGTTCCTTACCGCCGTAACCGAAGGCGCAAGAGCCGATGGCCGGGCGAACCTTGCCGATGTGCTGGCCGCTGTTGGGGTGTACGCGACAAACATACAGCGGCTTGCTGGATTCGTATCCGGCCACGTAGGCGCCTCTGGGCATGTCACCCCAGATGGCTTTCTTCCAGGTCAGCTTCTGGATGGAAAGTACCTGGTATTTCGCCTGCTTGAGTTCGCGGCCATTGTAGCTGAAGTTACAACCCTTGAAAGCCGGGCGCACTTTTCCGATTTGCATGCCGTTGGCATGGCGCACGCGACAGATGTAGAGCGATTGGCCGGTGCCTTCCTTGCCGGCTACGTAGGCCCCCGGGGGAATCACCCCGCCGGACGCCGACTTCCACTGAACCGATACGGCTTTCTTCAGGCGCCAGAGATTCTTCTCATACGTTCCGTTTTCTTTCCAGAGCTTTGCCGCCGTGGCCTTGTCTCCGTTTTTCAGGTAGCTTCGCGCCAGAATATTACGAGTGATCTTCGTGGACGGATGCCCCTTGCGATACAGATTCTTTTTGATGCGCAGGGCCGCCTCGAAAAACTTCACGGCCAGTTCGAAATCGTTCAATCTCCAGTAAACGTAACCCAGCTCGTGATACAGCCAGGCGGCGCGTACGGTATTATCCGTTTTGTAGATCTTGCGAGTAAGTTTCAGCGACCGTCCCAGGTATTTCAGGGCGTTGTCGTACTGGCCCATGGTCGCGTAGAGCTGGCCGACGTTGCCCGCCATGATGGCCGTATTGGGGCTGTTCATGCCGCTGAGCTTTTCGCGCAGCTTGAGAACATGCAATTGTACGCGAATGGCCTGCTTGTATTTGCGTTGCGATTGATATACGGCGCCCAGGGATCCGTATACGCGAAAAATTCGGGGCGAGTCGGATCCGTAGCGTGCGCGCAATAGATCATAGGATTTTACCAGAAGCTTTTCGGCCTTGCGCAGGTTCGACTTGCCGCCCTTGCGATACAGGTTCCAGGCGATGTCCGCGCGACTCTCGGCCACCAGCGGATGCTTTTCGCCGAACTTCTTCAGGCGAAGATTCAACGCCTTCGTATGCAGGGAAATGGCTTTATCGTAACGGCCGCGATTCTGATTGATTCGTCCCGCCCATTTGTAGGCCAGAGCCTGCTGCACGGGATCGCCCTTGCTTTCGGCCAGGGCCACGACCAGGTTGAATTGCTTTTCCGCCGCTTCGAATTGGGACAGGGCTTGCAATGTTCGACCGTACATGGTCAGTGCGTCGATATAGACGGGGTCCTTTTTGAGAATGGCCTCCAGCGTGGTCTTCGCGGTCTTGAACTGGCCGCGATTGTACTGACCAACCGCTACGCGATACTGCTTCAAGAGATTGAGGTCCTTGGTTTGTTTGACCACCTTCTCCAATCGTTTGGAATCGCGGCTCTTGAGCTTAACGCCGAAATTGCCCACGTATTCCTTGACGATTTCGATCTGTAGATCGTAGAGCCCGTCCACGTCCTTGATCTTGATGCCGCGCGCCAGCTTCTTGCCCACCACGCGATTGTTGTAGGTATTCTTAAGTTCAAGATTAATGAAGATTCGCTTCGTGCCGATTTTACGATAACTGCCTTTCAAGTGATACTTCGCGTCGTTCTTGCGGCTGGTCAGAACCTCGAAGCCGGGAATACCCGAGAAAGCCTCTTCCAGCTTGTGGCGCATGGTGAAGCTGAGGAATTCCATGTCGTTGTCGCGGGTCTTGTCCTCGAGATCGAAAATCGCCAGCTTGCGAATTTCCTCTTTCGAGGAAGCGACGCGCGCCAGGTCGGCTTGCGTGGGGCTAGCCGTGCGATAGCCGATGAAGACGTTCTCCGCGCCCACGACGCCTTTGTGTTGGCTGGAGTAATTTACATTGCCGGAGAAGAGTTTAAGAATGTCGGCTCGGCTCCCGACTTTCACGCCGGCGTCGGTTTTAAGATTGGCTTGAATGATGACCTTGTCCGCGGCCAGCATGGACACGATGAACTTCTTCGACTTCGCTTCTTGCGAATCGCGGTATTCATTTTCCAGGACGGGCACGGCCAACTGATAAACCTTGAGGCCCTGCAGTACGACCTTGTATTCGACGTCGCCCTTGTAACCGGCTTTTACCGCGAGACCGGGAATACGCGCGCTCAATCCCAGGGCTTGTTTCTTGCTGTAGTTTATGGTGCGATTGTCGCCGCGGCCCGTGGGACGCAGCTCCTTGCCGTTCCAGAATTTCAGATAGAGGACCTGCGCGGGCTCGTCGCGAAAGGTGTAGCCGAGCATGTTTTGATCGCGGAAGACCTTCCAGGTCGTGTGGTTCAAGAGCGATTTCGGGAATGGATCGGCTACGTCGGAATCGCGCGTATTAAGATTGCTGACCAGGTCGCCGTCGCTCGCGGCGCAGGCCATGGATAAACCCGTCAGCAGGGAGAATGTAGTAATCCGGGCCAGGGTTCCCGCGCGAGATGAATGAATGGCGGAGAGAAATCGGGAGAGCATGTCGAGCCTCTAAAGTCTAAAAAGTCTAAATGGAATTAAATTAAGAACTTGTATGCGGAGCGTGGGTGAGTTATGCGAACCCGAGCGAACCGGAACGACCGATCCGCCCGGCGACTGCATTATCGTCGGTTCAAATCACTTGCGCGGGGCTTGGTCAAATAATAACCAATAAAGGCGTTATTGGCGACAACCAGGCCCTTGTGTTTGTCCGAGTACTTGTAGCCGGTATTGGCTACGACGTCGTTGGCGGCGCCGTCGAGTTTAATGTCCGCGCCGGTCTTGTCCTGAACTTTCAGCACGATGCTTTCGGCGTGCAGAACCGACACGATGAATTTCGTTTTCTTGGCGTCTTCGTCGGAGCGAAAGTCGCTCAGCATTACGGGACGCGTCAGATTGTGAACTTTCAGACCGATGAGAACCATCTTGAAGGTCAAATCGCCTCGAGCGCCCGCTTTCAATTGGAGCTTGGGGATGCGTGCTTCCAGGCTGAAGCTGGACTGACGCGAATATTCGATTTCGCGGCGTTGTCCGCGCTTGTCTCCCAGGGTCTTGCCGTCCCACATCTTTTCGGCCAGGATCTGAACCGACTCATTGCGAAACGTACGTCCCAGATATTCTTTCGGGGTGCCTTCCTTAAAAACCTTGAAGGTCGTGTGACCCAGCATGGAGCGGGGAAAGGGATCCGCTTTATCGCTGACTTTAGAACCGGTGCTGCACGAAGCGGTGAGCGCGAGCACGGCCGTGAGAGAAAGGGAAACAAATAACTTCTTGGTAGCGGACATACGAACCTCTTTTAGGGAATCGGTAGTTTTCAAACGGTGGTTTTCCAAAACGGTATATGGAACTTAAATTCAGGGTTTCATTCCGGCTGCCGGCCCTGTCGCGATAGCAGCCTGGACACCGGGCGGGAATATAACGGACGATCGGGCCTAACGCCGGGGACAGCAACCCTTTTTTGGCATTACGGAAGCATCATCATCCCTTCGGATGAAGTTCGCGGGCAAAAAGTTCTCGTGACCTTTCGGAAATTAGGAAGACGGGCTCCCTGCTCGCTGGATTTGAGATTGATTCTCAATAAAGCCTCCGCGTGGGCGGTACTGACAAATTCATGACATGCACGATTTTAAACGCTATACAATGATGCTGTGAAATTATGCCTTCTCATGAAGGGCGAATGAAAGTTTCAGTATTTCCAGTTTACGAATGAAGCGAATCGGTGCAATTATACTCAGCTTTGAAGAGACCGAAGATCTCTCGGAGCTTAAACCCTGGAAGGAAGCCGCCAACGCGGAATTGTATGCAACCCTCCGGGAAAGCATACCCATCAACGGCCTGGTCGCGCTCTCAACCTGCAATCGCGTCGAGCTGATTTACAGCATCAATCCCGGAGAGCCTTCCGAGTTCGTTACTCACGAAAACATCGCCACCTTGATCGTGAGTAAGCTGCCTTCGCTCGCGTCCCACGTTAAACCCGTGGTTCTCAACGGTCGCGAAGCCGTTCGTCATTTACTGAGATTGGGCGCCGGCCTGGAATCCATGATCGTCGGTGAGACCGAGATTCGCGCGCAGATGAAGCAGGCTTTCGAGGAAGCCGGAGAAATCGGCGCCCTGGACCCGGTGTTGCGTTTGTTGTTCCATCGCATTTTTCAAGAAGCCCGCGCCATTCGCGCCGCCATTCCCATGGGTCGCTTGCCTTTGTCGGCCGCCACCCTTTCCATCCGTAAATTACGGGATCGCTTTCATCGCGGCGGGCGGCTGCCGGATCTCGGAGACGCGGCCATGGTCGTGATCGGTTCGGGTCCCATGAGCCGTCAGTCGGCCGAGTATCTTTCCAAGTGGGCGCCCCGGGTCGTCTGGGTAAATCGCACTATATCCAAAATCGAAACGCGTGCCGCGGAGCTCGGCGCGCAAGTCATGGCCTTCGATGAATTCATGGCCGACCCCTCGTCCGCGGGGCCCGTCGCCGCGGTGGTGACGGCCACTTCGCGTTCGGACGCCTTCATTACGCCGGAGTTTATCGCATCGCTGCGCCGCGCGGACGATGGCGCGGCGCTGACGCTGGTGGACCTGGCCCTGCCGGCGGACGTGGACGAAGCCTGCGGCCGGATGAACGATATTGAAATCATCAGCCTGGAAACCCTGCGCGCGGAACTGGATCAAAATCGCCGTAAGCGAGAAGAAGCCGCCGAAGCCGCCGCCGCTCCCACGCAGGCGGCCCTGTTGCGCGTCGAAGCCGAGTTCATCTCCGCCGTCTCCGCTCCCATCATTAAGAACATCCAGAAGGACGTGCGGGACAAATCGCGTCGCCGTCTGGAGCAGTTGCTGGACGATCGCCTGGCGCATCTTACGGAGAAGGACAAGCGTCTTCTCTATAACTGGGCCATCCAGGCCAATAAGGATCTGAATCGCATTCATCGCCGCGGCATGGAATCGGTTCTGAGAAATTATTTCTCCGACGACGTAGACGTGCATCGCGTGGAAACCGAAGCGCGTAGCTCCCATTCCTGAACCATCCAATATGAAATTGAAAATCGGCAGTCGGGGTTCTCATCTGGCCCTCGCCCAGAGTTATTATATTCGCGATCGCCTGAACGCGGAAGCCGGCGTCGAGGCCGAGATCATCATAATCAAGACCAGCGGCGATCGCATTCAGAACGTACCGCTTTCGAGCATAGGCGATACGCCGGCCGAGCGAAAGGGTTTCTTTACGAAGGAACTGGAAGACGCGCTCTTAAACGGCGATATCGATCTGGCCGTGCACTCCTTCAAGGATCTGCCGACCCAGGATCCGCCCGGCCTCATCGTGAGCGCCATGCCCCAGCGGGTTTCGCCGGGCGACGTACTCTTGATTCCTCGCGAAAAGAAAGCCGGCGATGAGCCGCCCTATCTCGAGGCGGGCGCGAGCATCGGCACTTCTTCCGTGCGGCGCTCCGCTCAGATTAATATGCTGTGGCCTTCCTTGAAGTGCGTCAATATTCGTGGTAACGTGCCTACGCGCATCGAAAAGCTGCGCCTGGGACTCTCGGAAAAACCGGAGAGCGAAGTGCCCGCGGAAAAAATCGACGCCATCATGCTGGCCCGCGCCGGGCTGGACAGGTTGCGCGCCACGGGACTCTTCGATGCGGGCGGCGAACACGCGGGCCTGCTGGACGGCCTTGAAATTCTGGAACTGGCTCCCGACGATTTTATTCCCGCTCCGGCTCAGGGCGCGCTGGCCTTACAGTGTCGCGAAGACGATGCTCGGGTGCGCGAAATCTGCAATCAACTTCACGAAGGCGAAACGGCCGCCTGCGTCGAACTGGAGCGAGGAGTACTGGCCGGGTTGGAGGGTGGTTGTCACCTGCCCCTGGGTACCCATGGCCGCGCGCTGGACGAAGGTTTCGTCCTGGACGTTTTTCTGGGGCGCGAAGCCGAGGATAATCGCCGCGGCGATTCCTTCCAGGCGCGTCGCATGGGTGCATCGGCTCCGGAGTTGTCGGCGCGATTCCTGCGCGAAATGAAAACGGGTCTGCCCCTGGTGTTGACGGGGCGCGAAGATCGCGTGCGGGAAATCCTGGAGCGTCGCGAAAACAATCAGGCCGGCAAAACCGACGGCGGCGCGGACATCCGCGGGTTGCCCATGATTCGCCTGGCTCCCGCCGAGCCGGATCCGGAGAGCCTGCCCGGTTTGCGCGAATGGCTCAAGAGCGGTCTGGCCGAACCCAGGCAGGGCGTGCCGAATCTGGTGGCCGCCTTCAGCGTACCCGGCACGCGCGCGCTGGCCGAATATATTTCCCGCGAATATCCGGACGTGAACCGTCGCGAACTGGTCTGGGACTTTCTCGTGACGGCGGAGCGAACGGCGGAGGCCGTGCGCGAATTCTTTCCGGCGAGCCGAATCGCCGTTAAGAGTCCGGACGGAACCGGCGAAGGCCTGGCTCGTCATCTGCTGGGTTTTCCACCCGTGCGTTACGATCCCTGCGCCTCTCACGTACTGGCTACCAGCGCGGAGTACGGTCGACCGGAGTTCCGTGAGATCCTGCGCGAAGCCTGCGTCCAGGTAACCACGCTGACGCTCTATAAGACCGAGGAAGTCGTGCCTTCGGAGACGGACGTCGCGGCCTTGCCCTCGGGCGCGTGTTTGATTTTCGGCAGCCCGTCCGCGGTCCGTGCCTACGGCGATTTTCTGGGCAGCTCCGCCGGCGCCGAGGCGAAAGCACGGGATTTTTGTTACGGAGCCCTCGGTCCCACGACCGAAAAAGCCCTGCGCGAAATCGGCCTGGACGTCTACGCCCGGGCGACCGTGCCGGATTACGAAGCTTTCATCGACGAACTGAGTTAGAGCTTACCTGGTTCGGCGTCGCGTCGATCTTGCCGGGTCAGCTTCGGTTGCGACTGAAGAAATCGCGCCGTTCGTCGTTGACCAGATCATGGGCCTTGCGAACGGGTTCCGCCAGGCGATAACGCCCCACGCATTTCTTGAGCACGGCCAAACTCCCTTCGGCGTCGATGAGATGTCCCGGCGAAAGATAGACGGGTTTGACTGCTTCGCGCGTGCGTACTACCAGGCCCACGTCTCGGCCGCCGTGCTTGAGCTTCGTGGCGGACCAGCGGCGATTGGCCGGCTCCTTGTATTCGCCCACCAGGTACGTCTTCGCGCAACCGAAAGAGGGAATGTTGAGAATCATGCCCAGGTGACAGGCCAGTCCGAAGAAGCGGGGGTGAGCCAGACCGGCGCCGTCGCAAATGAGCGCGTCCGGTTTCGCGCGCAGATCCCGAAAGGCCTGGAGGAGGGGCGGCACTTCGCGAAAGGACAGATACCCCGGGATGTAGGGAAATTTCACGTCCAGGGAAACGGAACGGGTTTCCAGGATTTCCATTTCGGGGACTTTCATCACCACCACGCCCGCGAACAGGCGCGAATCGCCCCGGGTATAAGAGACGTCCGCGCCCACGACGACGTTCACGTCGGTCTTCAGCGGAGTGAGTTGAACCTGGTCCCGGAGGTTTTCCTGAATTTCACGAGCGCGGGCGGGCGTGACGTCCCATTCATGGAGTTCGTGGACCTTCATTCAGGCGATTGGCTGTAGTACATGCGGAGTGCTCAACCGAAAATTCGGTTCGCGTTTACTTGAAAAAAAGAAAGGCCCGCGTCCATGAAGACGACGAGCCGGATTGTGGAAAGAAGGGTGTTACTTCAGTAAAGTCCGCTGCTCATCTCACTGATTCCACCGGGATGAGCAAGCCGATACCTTGACTGGATTTAACCGTATTTCAGGTCCTCGCGCAACTGCGGGTTCCCGCAGGTTCGGCGGGTTTTTCGTCGGATTTTTTGACGGTCCGGGCCTTTCCGGTGTCAAATTTCCCGACACCCGCCGCTGTCGGAGTTCCGACACGCTCCCCACGCCCCCGATTTCCGCCCCGCCAATTGCCTTGAAATACCTTTCAGCGCCGATTCGAGGCCGTTTAAGCCCATCATGGCGATTTGTCGGAGTTCCGACACTTTCCCGCCCGGGAGCCGGCATGGAAATCGCAATGGGCCTCTCGTGAGGGGGAGGCTGTCGGAGTTCCGACAAAGCCGCCCGTCCGACGGGAGGAGAAGATGATCTATACCATCATAATCGCCGGGTTGGTGATATTCACCCTTGAGCGGCTGATGCCGGCGAACAAATTGCCCCGGGTCCGCGGCTGGTGGCTCCGGGTCGTGATAATCAACGGCATCCAGCTAGGCATCGTACTGCTGGGGGCGAAGACCTGGGACATCTGGTTTCAGAAGGTCAGTCTGCTGAACCAGGGCGCGTATATGCATCCGGCCCTGGGAGGAGCGATTGCCTATCTGGTGTCGACCTTCGTTTATTACTGGTGGCATCGCGCGCGGCACGATTCGCGCTTTCTGTGGCTGACCTTTCATCAGGTGCACCACAGCCCGACCCGGATCGAAACGATAACGTCCTTCTACAAGCATCCGGCGGAGATCATCGCCAACTCATTGCTCACCGGCGTCATCGCCTACGTGCTCCTGGGCGTGGGCGTGGAAGGCGCCGCCTACAATCTGCTTTATTCGGCCCTGGGCGAATACTTCTATCACATGAACATCAGCACGCCGCGCTGGGTGGGCTGGTTTCTCCAGCGACCCGAGATGCATCGCGTACATCATCAAGAGGGCGTGCACTACTACAATTTCGCGGACCTGCCGGTCTGGGACATGCTCTTCGGAACTTACAAGAATCCGGAGCGCTTCGAGGGGCGTTGCGGCTTTGAAGAGAACCGCGAAGCGCGATTGGGCGCCATGTTCGCCTTTCGCGACGTCAACCAGGAGGCGCAATCATGAAATACGGGGAATGGTTGCGAAACGTCGCTTGCGGCGTCTTCATACTTTTCGGGTTCACGCAAATCATCGGTTATGGGACGGGCTCCAAAACCCTGCGCGGGCTGGGCGCTACCTTCGCCGCGTCGCCCCTGCCTCTCGTTTTTACCCGGGTAAAGGGCGTGGAGACCTTCGCGTCTTACTTCGACGTGCATTATCGCCTGGAGGACGGCAGCGAACATAAGGTCCGCATAACGCGAGAACTGTATTCGCGCCTGGGCGGCGCTTACAATTGGCGCAACGTCTACGGCGCGGCCATGGCCTATGGCCCGGTATTGCCGCCGCGCATTCGCGACAGCGTGCTGCGTCACGGCTTTTGTTCGGGCGGTCTGACGCGACGCATGGGGATCGACCAGCCGGTGTACGCGCGCTTGTACATTACGACCCGTACGCGAGGGCGCGATGATCGCTGGCGCATCGACATCGATTGCGCGAAGGAAACGACCCGCAGCGGACCGGGCGGCGCCGTGGACGGTCGCCCGGAACGTTCCGCTAAACAGCCCTGGAAGTCCTGGGAATACGAACTGACGGGAGGCGAGGCATGAATTCATACGGCGCGAAACAATTCGGTATTTTCCGCATCATTCTGGGCGTCTATCTGACGGTGCATTTTCTGATGCTCATTCCCTTCGCGGCGGATACTTTTTCCAATCAGGGGCAATTGCCTCAGGCGAATCTCAACCTGACCTACGGCTTTTTTCCCAATATCCTGAACACCCTGGATTCGCCGGTACAGGTGGAGATATTCCTGGGCGTTCTGACCATGCTTTCGCTGGCGTTCACCCTGGGTTTGAATCGCCGGCTCATGGCGCTCTTATTGTGGTACGGTTGGGCCGCGTTGTTCAACCGGAACAATCTGATCAGCAATCCGGGTATTCCCTTCGTGGGCTTTCTCTTGCTGTTGACGGTTTTCGTGCCGGCCACGGAGGCATTTTCCCTCCGGGAACGGCGGGAAAACGAGGAGTTCAAGATCTCGCCCGTACTGTACTACGGCGCCTGGCTGCTCATGGCGACCGGCTACATGGTCAGCGGACTGGACAAACTGAATTCGCCCAGCTGGCTCAACGGCGACGCGATTCCCCTGGTGCTGGACCTGCCCCTGGCGCGCGATTGGTTTCTACGGGACCTGGTGGCCGGACTGCCCACGCCCGTGCTGCGCGCACACACCTGGGGCGTGCTGGCGCTGGAGATCGGCTTTCCCCTGCTGGCTCTGTGGCGAAGAACCAGGTTCCTTGCCTGGCTGCTCATGACCGGCATGCATTGCGGGATACTGCTCATGGTGGACTTCGCGGACCTTACCCTGGGCATGTTGATGATTCACGTCTTCGTCTTCGACGCTCGCTGGTTGGGCCGGGGGTTTATGGCGAAAATCGCCGCCAGGCTTCCCCGCGCGCGCCTGGCCACCGAGTCCCCGGGAAGAACATGATTGAGATCATGGGAAATACATGGCGAGACTCGTATCAATACGGGCCGCTATCGCGCATGCTTCGCGGATGAACAGCGCGCCCGCTTTGGACCAGGCAACCATCGACCGGGTCGGCACCATCTGGCGCCGATTCGGTCTTTCCCTGGATATACCCGTCATCGATACGCAGCATCTCTGGTTGATTGCCATCATCGTACGATTAGAAAGCCTGCTGGAGAGCCCCGAGAGCGAAGATACCCGGGCGGCCTTTCAAGCGGCGTTGGCCGACGCCGTGGACTACGGCGCCGAGCATTTCGCGCTGGAGGAATATCTACTGGAGGAGGCCGGATACGAGGGCCTGCGTTTGCACGTGCGCGGCCATACGCGCTTCATCGCCAATTTGCGTCTGCGGGCGCGTCACGTGGAGGGTTCCGAGTCGCGAGAGTCCGCGCGCAAGCTCTTACAGGCCTTGAAGCACTGGTTGTACCAGCACATCCTCAGCGAAGACGGCAACTACGCGAAATACTTCGAGGAAAAGCATATTGATCTGGCCCGGCTGGCCGAACACGCCGTGGAGAGCGGGGCGTTCGTGATCCGAGAGGAGCATCGTGAGCTATACTACCACATCGTGACCGCCGCGCCGCCCGAGCAGGAAATGGACCGGGCAATCATCGACGCGGTCGCGCGCATCTGGCATCGCTATCGCCTCAAGACGGGAATCGTCATCGTGGATATCCAGCATCTGTGGTTGATTCGCATGATTGCCGAACTGGACGTGATCAATCGACGTCGCATGAAGGAGGCGAAAATTTCGGACGAATCCCGTCGACTTTTCAACGGCATACTGCTTCAGACCGTGGACTACATCAATCAGCATTTTCAGGCCGAGGAGGAGATCATGCGTCACTTCAACTTTCCGGGCCTGGCCGGGCACGTAAACGCTCATCGCGCTTTCGCGGGCTCGGTTTCCAATCGGGGCAAGGTCAATCCGGCCGACGATCCCCAGGTTGTAGCGCGATTGGTGGCCGATCTAAAGGAGTGGTTGATTTCGCACATTGCCGTGGAAGATAAGAAGATTTTCTATTTTCTTCGCGGGCGCCTGGAGGAAGTCAACGACTACGTTCGCGCCAAAAGCAAATCCGGCGAAATGGTAATTCACCGCGAGCACGGCAAGCTCTTCAAGCGCATTACGCGCTTCGAAACCGACCTGGACGATCCCGCCGAGGCATGAAGGGGAACGCGCCGTCCGAGGAATTTAATCCTCGGCCAGGACGTCCTCGGAAGTCGGCGAATGAATTTGAACGTCGTCCAGGTCCAGGGGAGCTTCCCCCACCAGCTCGATGGGCTCCTCCACCGGCTCGGCGAATTCGTTCAGTTCACCGCGAAAGTCCCGGGCGGCCTCCAGCAGACCGGCCATGTCCAGTTCCATTTCCTGTTCGGACGCCGCGCGGGCCGCTTCCCGGGCGATGATCATGAATTCCTCCGACGTGAAGTCGTGCTTCAGGCCCGCCAGGCGGACGGAGAATTCGTCCTCCGCCTGAGGCGCGGGATTCGAGGGTTGGGTTCGTGAAGTTGATTGCGCGCGCGTGTCGCGGCTGTATCTGGGGCGGGCGGATAATCCCGCGATATGAATGCGTCTGGCCATATGAATCTCCTTAACATACGAAGCCTTCGCATTTTCGAGATTCCGTAAACTCGTTTAAAAGCCGGAGCGCGAAATAAGAGTTCAGTATTTTCAGCGCATCAGTAGCCGGCGAAACCTTCGCGGCGAATTTCGTCCTCGGGTACGCCCTCCGCCTTGAGCTGATCGTGCATGTTCAAGACCAGTCGGTCGGAGCCGACCACGTAGTACGTGAAGCGCTTCAAGTCCGTGAGGTAACGCTTCAGCATTTCGGCGTCCACGCGACCGCTGGCGTAGCTCCAACCTTCGCCGGCGAACTTGGTAACGGTGGGGACGAAGTGAAAGTTAGGCAATTCGGCCGCCCATTGCTTGAAGTCGTCCAGGAAAGCCACTTGCTCCGAAGTGCGATTGGAATAAAAAAGATAAATCGTGCGATTGCTCTTGTCCCTGGCGGCCTGCTCGATGATGGCCCGCACGGGCGTAATGCCGATGCCTCCGGCGATGAAAGCCAGCGGGCGATCCGAATCGTCCGGGAAAAAATCGCCCTGGGCTTCGCTCAACTTTACCGGCGTGCCCTCCGCCAGCTTACGCAGGTCGTGTTTGAAGTCGCTCGTACGCAGCCGCGATGCGAAGAGCAATGTATCGCTCCCCGGCGCCGAGGCGATGGAGAAATATCGTGCGCGTCCCTTGTCGTCCGTCAATTCCACGAACTGGCCGGCCTTGTAGGGCAGGTCGTCGGCTTTTACCTGGACCTCGAACGCGAAAGTGCCCTCGGCCACATCGCGCGAGCCCTTGAACACGGCCGGGATGCCGCCCGCCTCGAAACCATGCACGCCGTCGGGAGCCGGAGCGATCCCGCTGGAGGGAACGTGATCCTTCGCGCCGACGATTTCATAGAGACGCGTGAAGTTGGACTTACCCTTAACTTTTGCCTCGAAGACGCGGCCCTTTTCGACGCTGTCGCGAATGGGCTCGAAGGCGTCCCGGGAAATGAGCAGGCGCGCTTTGGCCTTTTTGGTGGTGGACTCGATGCGGCTCGTCAGGTTTACATTGTCTCCCAGGGCGGAGAACTGCTGGTACTCGGGGTGGCCCATGTCTCCCACGATGACTTCACCGTAGTGAATGCCGATGCCGATGTTGAATCTTTCGCCCAGGTATTTATAGAGATAGTCGTTGACGGATTCCAGATCCTCGATCATGGACAGGCCCGCGCACACGGCGTCCCGGCAAACGTCCGCGGCGTTATCCGATTCGAGACCAAAAAGCGCCATGAGACCGTCGCCCATGTATTTGTCGATGCGACCATTGTAACGCTTCACGCTTTCGCCCATTCGATGAAAATAGCGATTGAGACTGTGGACCACGTCATAGGGAAGGTGGCGTTCGGAGAAGGACGTAAAACCGCGGATGTCGCTGAAGAGAATGGCCAGTTTCTTTTCCCGACCCGTGCTGGTGGAAAGATTGGCCTCACGCATGTCCTGCTCGTCGATAACCAGGCGACGCAGCTTTACGGGGCCCGTGATATGAGTTTGACAGGCCAGTCGAATGTTGTCTCCGAAACCCTTCTTCGTGGCCAGCTCCAGTTCGGCCTCATTGCGCGCGGCTACGTTCTCCGGATTCGACAGAACCATAACGCGACACGTTGAACAACGAGCGTGACCGCCGCAGGCGTGCACATGGGGAATCTTGTGCTTGAGGGAAATTTCCAGCAGATTCAGGCCCAGGTCGTCTTCCTGTACCGCGCAGTCGTTTTCGTAGTCGATTGTGGTCATGTTTTCCATGTCCGATTTTTTCCGCGGGGATGACAAGTTGTTTACTGGAGAGGCGCCGCGGGATTTTGTATTCCAATAGAAAAGAGGAAGCATGAATCGCGATACATCCAAAAAACTCTATGACCAGGCCCTGAACGTTCTCCCCGGCGGAGTCAACAGTCCCGTGCGCGCCTTTCGGTCCGTGGGCGGAACGCCCGTCTTTATGAAGTCCGGCGAAGGTTGCCGGCTACGGGACGTGGACGGCAACGAGTTCCTGGATTTCTGTTCCTCCTGGGGCCCCCTCATCAGTGGCCATCGCCCGCCGGAAGTCATGGAGGCGATTCGCGCGCAGATGGAAAATTCCCTGACCTTCGGAACTCCCTGTGAAGCCGAAGTGCGCATAGCGCGATTCATGATGGATAATCTCCGTGAACGGGTGCCCACCATGGAGAAGGTTCGCTTCGTGAACTCGGGTACCGAAGCCGTCATGAGCGCATTGCGATTGGCCCGGGGGTTCACCGAACGATCGGCCGTGGTCAAGTTCGAGGGTTGCTATCACGGTCACGTGGACAGCTTGCTGGTAAAGGCCGGTTCGGGCCTGGCCACGTTCGGCGTTCCCGACAGTGCCGGGGTGCCGCCCGAGTTTACCCGGGATACCATCGTGCTGCCCCTGGGAGATCGAGAAGCGGTGGCGGAGACCTTTCGCAAGCGTGGAAGTGAAATCGCCGCGGTAATTCTGGAGCCCGTGCCCGCCAATAACGGACTATTGCTCCAGGATCCCGAATTCTTGAAGTTTCTGCGCGAAGTTACCACGGAGCACGGCGCCCTGCTGATCTTCGACGAAGTCATCAGCGGCTTTCGCGTAGCCTTCGGAGGCGCGGCCGAATACTACGGCATCGAGCCGGACCTGTGTACCTATGGGAAAATCGTGGGCGGGGGCATGCCCGTGGGCGCCTTCGCCGGGCGCGCGGACATCTTCGCCAGGTTGGCTCCCGACGGACCCGTCTACCAGGCCGGAACCCTGTCGGGCAATCCCGTGGCCATGGCCGCGGGCCTGGCTC
>CAZGYS010000024.1:0-22423 GCA_964530305.1 uncultured Leptospiraceae bacterium | reverse complement strand
AAACCCGATTGGAGTATCGCGGCGGCTATTACGTTCTGCGGCGAGTGAGTTCCCTGTTGCGATTCGTGCTGCGCGTGTTCTTCGCGAAACCGTACATATTACATTACAAGAGTCGCGTGGAATTCGCCTGCGATGATCTAAAGCGTCCCGCGGCGAAAACAACCACCCTGACTTACGTTTCGGCTCTCAAGGATCCGCCGGACGCCGGGGACAAAACACCCTTTCGCGTCAGTCTTCCGACAATCACGTCCTACTATTTGATCAATCGCTGATCAACCGCCGGGTCATTCCTTAAAAAGAGCGCGCCTTTGTTCGGCGGTTTCGCGCGCGGCGCGACGCATGAAGCCGATGTCCGCGCCGCTGATTATGAACGTTGCGCCCTGCTTTCGCGCCAGGACGGCCAGGTCGTCCGAGCCGGCGTAGATTCCGCCCACAAGTTCGGCGGCCGCGGCGCTTTCCAGGATTTCCTTCGCGTGCTCCAGGACGCGCGGGTGATCGAATTGTCCCGGCAAACCCAGCGCCTGCGAAAGATCGCCCGGGCCCACGAAAACGAGATCCAACCCCTCCACGGCGCAAATTTCACGGCGATTTTCGACGCCCCGGGGCGTTTCGATTTGCGCGCCCACGAGTACGCGTTCATTGGCCCGGACCACCATTTCCTCCGGCGGAACGGTTCCGAAATCCGCGGCCGGCGTGGAACGATGAAAGCCCCGACTACCCAGGGGCCCATAACGAGCGTGACTCACCAGTTCCCGGGCGCCCGCGCCGTCTTCGATCATGGGCGCCAGAATTCCGTCCACGCCCGTTTCCAGGGCATGCTGAACCGTGGACCGACGAGCATCGGCGATGCGCGCCACCGCGGCTATGCCCCGGGCATGGGCGGCGTTGACCAGGTCCTGGAGATTCGAAAGCGGAAAATGTTCCATGTCGATCAAGACGAAGTCGAAACCGGCGCTCGCCAGCACGCCGATTGCATTGGGGTCGCGCAGGGTCGTGAACGTTCCCATGAGCGGGCGTTCGCGCAGGGCTTGTTTCAGGCTTTCGTTTTTCATGCTTTCGCGTCTCCGGACTTCGCATCCAGCGATTTCGCGGACGCTTTCGCGGTTTGGGCTTTCGCGCGGCCATGCTTACGGGCCGCCGCGGCGATTTGACGATCCATGATCCAGCGCACCAGTCCGGGAAAATGGCGATACATAAAGTGCACGTAGCGGCTCTCGAAATTCGGCAGAATCATGAAGCGATTGCGCGCCATGGCTTTCAGGGTTCGTTCAGCCACTTGCTCGGCGGAAATCATGCCGGCCGACGCGGCGATTTTCTCCAGCTCCGGGGGTACGTGCTTGCGCTCCCCGCGCAGCATGGGTGTATCCGTATCCGGAGGGCACAGCAGGGAAACGTGAATGCCCCGGGGGCGAAGCTCGGATCGTAATGCCTCCGTGTAACCGTGCACGGCGAACTTGGAGGCGCCGTAGGCCGTATGACCGAATACGCCGATGAACCCGGCCACCGATCCCACATTGACGATGTGCCCGCGACCGCGCCCCAGCATGCCGGGCAATGCCGCGCGCACCGCGTGCACCGTGCCCATGAAATTCGCGTCCATGACGTCCCGATACACGCGCAAGGGCAGGGCATCGGCGTAACCGGGGCGACTTCTCCCGGCGCAATTGATCAGCATGTCGATGGGCCCGAGTTCCTTTTCAATGGCCGCCATCACCTTGCGCGCGACGCGATATTCACCCACGTCCAGCGGAAAGGCCCGAACGTAATCGCCGCGGGAATCGGACCTGGGCATCCCCGCCGACTCCGCCGCCGCGCGAATTTTTTCCAGGGCGATTTCCAGCTTCGCGCGCTTGCGCGCCAGAATGGCAACTCTGGCTCCCAGACCTGCCAGTTGCTCGGCCAGGGCCAGCCCGATCCCGCTGGAACCGCCGGTGATCACCACCACTTTGTCCTGGAAGTATGCCTTCATTTCAGTTCCGCGACCTCGCCATCATGCTCGCATGGTTTTCAGACATGCCACGGAGTAAAGAAGAAAGAAAACATTGACTCCACGCCCGGCCGGGGCAGCGTCTTCGCCATGAACCCGGGCGAAACAATCGAATTAACCGTGGAGCCCGAGGAAGCGGGAGAACGCCTGGACCGCTGGCTGACGAATCGCCTGGGGGACGAGGCCAGTCGTTCGCTGGTTCGCAAGTGGCTGGACGGCGGGGCCATTCGTGTCCGGGCCGAAGACGCCGAGCCCCGGACGGCGAAGCTCAAGGCCTCCGGACAGCTCAAAACCGGCGAGCAATACGTCATCACGGTGCCGCCTCCCGTCGTGCCCGACCTGACGCCCCGGGATCTGGACCTGCGTGTTCTATATGAAGACGCGGACCTGGCGGTGATCGTCAAACCGCCCAACCTGGCCGTACATCCCGGCCCGGGCGACGACGGCCTGACCCTGCTCAATGGTCTTTTATACTTGTGGAACGACCTGCCCGCGGGTTCGGGCGGCGATTCGTCCGAGCCCGCCGCGGAGGTGGTTCGTCCGGGGATCGTGCATCGCCTGGATAAACTTACCGAGGGTCTTTTACTGGTGGCGCGTAATGAGAAGGCTCATCGGAAATTGTCCGCCGAGTTTAAGGAAAGAACCATAAAGAAAGAATACCTGGCCTGGCTGGCCGCCGCGCCCCGGGAGACGCAGGGCGAGATCCGTCTGCCCATCGAGCGCCATCCCGTGGAGCGACTCAAGATGCGCGTGGCTCCCGAAGGGCGCGGGCGCGATGCGATTACTCATTTCGAAATTATTCAGTCCATCGCCTCACGCAAGGGACGCAAGTTCAACCTGGCGCGGATTCGCATTGAGACGGGTCGCACTCATCAGATTCGCCTGCACATGTCCCACATCGGCGCGCCCGTCGTGGGCGATCCCCTGTATTCGCGCTCGGCCAATCGCTTCGAAAAGTTCGGCATGCTCCTGCTGGCGCGTCGCCTGGCTTTTACCCACCCCGAAACCGGACGCGAAATGGAATTCGAACTGGAACCGCCGAAACGTTTCCTGGAGTTCGAACGCATCTGCGGGAATTTATAATCGCTGTTCAAATACAAACTTCGACCGGGAGCCATCCATGAAATTCTCGTTTTGCGAATCGCGCGCCGATTCTTTTCGCCATGTGGTCCCGGGCGCCGAACATTCTCCAAATGCTCCTCAAGGCGAAAGCCGATCCAAACATACGTTATAATGGCGCCTCTACCGTACTCATGGCCGCCTCCATGGGGCGCACCAGGTCCATGGAACTCCTGCTGAAGGCCGGAGTGGATCCCAACGCCGCCGGTCCGAATCGCCAAACTCCCCTGCATGCCGCGGCCGAGCATGGATACGTCGCCGTAACCAGAATGCTGTTGAAAGCGGGTGCGAACCCGAAGCTTCGAGATATTAACGGCTGGACGCCCCTGCAATGGGCGCAAATGAAAAAGCACCGGGAGATAATCGTGCTGCTCGGCGGCACGCCCCCCAAAAAGCCGAAGAGCTGCCTGGGTCTCTTCTGATCCCTATCCTGAAACTCATTCTCATTTATTATGCGGGACTCGCCGCCGGCGAAGACAAAAAACAGAAGCGCCTCGGAGCGGCCCGTGAAATGAAAGTGATGTAAGTACTTTCATTTTCGAGGTTAAGAATGTCTTTTGAACCCAAGATTGCTCAGAAAGCGCCCTACGTCCTGGACCAGGCGGCGGGAGATAAGAAGGCCTGGTGCTCGTGCGGCCTGTCCGCGGCCCAACCCTTCTGCGACGGCGCCCATGCTCGCGAAGGCACCGGCATGACTCCCGTCGTCTACAACTGTGAAACCGACGGCAAGAAGGCCTGGTGCGGGTGCAAGAAGACCTCTACGCCTCCCTTTTGCGACGGCACTCACGCAAAACTATAGTCAAGCCATGAATTCAACCGGGTGTTCGGCTTCCCAGGGGAGCCGAACCGACCGGGAATTCGGCTTAACTTCAGAAATCTTTCAAGTGTTGCAAAAAAGCAACGCTTGTTGTCATTTTACAACACGTCCAGGCCTGATTCAGCCGATTTCAGCCTTTCAGCGGCTTTCCTCCCGTCAGTTTCATCGATTTAAGCTGGTACGCATATTGCAATTCTACCTGCAACTTTGAATTCAGTTCAAAGTATACATTAAAGACAAAGGCATCGGCTGGGATTGAATATGAAATACGCATCCAATCGCCCTGGCGGTATTAACCGCGCTACTATCAGTGAATCGCTCCAAATATCCGGCATAGGCCTGCATTCAGGCAAAACCGTAAATCTGGGTCTGCACCCCGCTGAAGCGGGCACCGGACTGATTTTTCGGGCTTCCGGCAACCAGGAGGGAGACATCAAGGTGAATCCCTTCAATGTTGCGGATACGCAACAGGCGGTCACCCTGGGAAACGGCAACTGGAGCATCAGTACCATCGAGCACGTAATGTGCGCTCTGGCCATCGCCGGCATCACGGACCTGTATCTGGAAATCGACGCCCCCGAGATTCCCATTCTGGACGGTTCGGCTAAACCCTTCTACGAAGCAATTATGGCAACGGGCGTGAGCGACCTGGGAATTCCCGTGGAACCCATTCAGCTCGCCGTTCCGACCTGGGTAGTGGAAGAAGATAAATACATCATCGCCCTGCCCCACGACGGATTTCGCGTCACCTACGGTATCGATTTCGATCATCCCCTCCTCCGCGGACAATCCTACAGTGAAGAACTAAATTCCGAGGTTTTCGTTCAGGAACTGCTGGGAGCCCGCACTTTCGGTTTCCTGAAAGACGCCGAGGCCCTCAAAGCCAAAGGCCTGGCTCTGGGAGCTTCCGAAGACAACGCCGTTATTCTGACCGAGGACGGATTCGTGAACGAATCCCTGCGCTATCAAGACGAATGCGTGCGCCACAAGGTTCTGGACCTGGTTGGAGACCTGTATCTCCTGGGCCGACCCCTGAACGCTCACATCATCGCCTCTAAAGCGGGCCACAAACTGGACGTTGCGCTGGCTCGCAATGTGCTCAACGCCCTGTCCATGAACGAACTGGCTCTCAAGCGCGAGCAAAACCTCTACAACTTCAAAATCTATGAAAAACTATTCCGTTGAAAGGCCATAATCGGGCGCGGTGCCGAACCCGCCCGGGCGCAACGGCAAGGGGCTCGGATTTTTCCGGGCCCGATTCATTTTAAAGCGTAATCCGGCGCGCATCCGATAGGCCATGGCGGGCGCCGCGCCGAAAATCGGATTGTACCGGCCGAGGATCCCGTTGGATCATTTATTTCCGTAAGGCATCCTTGACGTGCGATCAAAAAGCTTCCCTTTTGGCTTCCGTCGCTAAACACCACTCAAGTTCAGGCGTTTCGCGCGCCGAAAATTGTAGTTGACGACATCAATAAATCCGATGAGTTTTCGGGGGGCCTTTTACCCCGGGCTTTCATTGGAAAGACAACAGGAGTCGGGATTGTGGAACTTCTAAACTGGGATAAGGTATTCTTTAACTACCTTTCGTTCGCCGCCCTCCTGGCTTTCGTTTTCGCGACTTTGCTCGCGGTCTTTCTGCTCACCCTTCCCAACAAGTCGCGCAGTACGTTTCACATGGGTTTCTCCATGTTCTTGTTTATACCGTTCTTCGCGAGTTACGTGTACGCGCAGATGAACTATGATCCGGCGGGCGCGTACCACCGCTGGTTGACCGTGGCCTTTATTCTACCGGCGGAAATCCATTTAACCCAGTGGATCTTCAAGTTCCCAGTTAATACGCATCCCAGGGTATGCCGGGCTTTTCTCATCGTGCAGTGGCTGCTGGCCATCGTGGTTTCAGGCCTCTTCGTTTTCCTTACCATCGACGCGGATCGGGTTTTCCTGTTTTCCGGTCATTACTGGGATTTCGACGCGGACCAGGTCAGTGCCCGCATCGCCATACTCATTCAGCTCTACCTGCTGCTCATGCTGGGCGTGGGTTTCTGGAAAACCTGGGTCATCAAGACCCGCCACCGCTGGGCCCTGCTGGGCGTGGTTCTGACGTTCGCCTTTTCGGCCATCTTGCCGGCCCTGACGAACGCCCTGAGTCGCAACGGCGCCCTGGACCGGGACATCCACCAGACCCTGTTCGTTATCTCCATGGTGATCGCGTTCTTCTTCATGATCATCATCTACATCAACAGCACGGAAGACCGTTCGTCCTTCATGATCAAGATCGTGGGCATCAGTCTGGTTACCTTCCTGCTGACGCTCCAGTTGCTGGGCTTGATTACCTCCCAGCGCGGTGAGCAACAGTATGATGCGTTGCATCTGGAAAAACTCACGCGCGTGGTCGAGAGCAATAAGAAGTTCTCCGACTACAAGGAAGTGGAATACGTGGCGCAATACAATGCCGCCACGAATGAAATTCAATCGCGCTATGCCATGGGCAAGGTCGACGTTCCCTTCGGCGAAAATCGCGAGGACTTCGTCAACACCCGCATCATGGAAAAGGCCCGGGCGCTGGACGATGGTTCCTTCCGAATTAAACTCAAGGAACTATTGGCGGAAGCCCCGCCCAGTTTCGCGGGCTTCAAGGGTTCCATCGAGGACTTTCTAAAGAACGCCGATGCCGAGGACGCCGTGCTCAAGACGGCTTTCCTGGCTTTCTCGGCCAAGCTCGACGACGACGTAAAGATTCGCCGTACGCAAATCAGTCGTTTGCCCAATAAGAACTTTCGCGCACGCCTTGAGAAATATCTACGAACTAAATTCGGTCAGTCCTTCTTTCGCGGCCTGGGCGCCGGCATCGGCGGTTGGTTCGGCGGACCGCCCCTGCCGTCCATGGGAGCTTTCCCGACGGCCATCAACAAATTCCTGGCGGCCAACCCGGATCTTGCCGGCGCGGATTTAAAGCGCGAGGTATTGCGATTCATCAAGCCCTTCAAGTCCCATCGGACTCGTCACTATCGCGCCAATAAGGACAGCAATCAGAAAAGCTACCGCCACTACATCGCCTATATGCAGTACGTTCCGGCCACGGACTCCGTGATGGAGATCGGCTATTCGTACATCGACTATCGCAAGTCCCTGCACCCGGGCGCGCTCAACCAGATCTTCATTCTGGGCGTGGTGCTGTTTACCCTGTTGTTCTTGTTCCCGCTCTTCTTCCGCGGGGCTCTCGTCAGTCCCTTGAACGACCTGCTCTCCGGGGTTGAGATGGTGAACGCGGGCGATTTAACCGTGAAGGTGCCCGTGAAAGTACAGGATGAGGTTGGCTTTCTGGCCACGTCGTTCAACCACATGGTGCACTCCATCGCCGATGCGCGCGAGCAGTTGCAGGACTACGCGAACAACCTGGAAGAAAAAGTTAAGGAACGCACCGCCGAATTGAACAAGACCCTGGAACAGGTCCAGGCCCTCAAGGTTCAGCAGGACGGGGACTACTTCCTTACGTCGCTGCTGGCGAAACCCCTGAACTATAACGCCAACAAATCGCGCAAAGCCGTCACCCAGTTCCTGGTGCAGCAAAAGAAGCAATTCGAATTCCGCAAAAAGTCGGCCGACCTGGGCGGGGACCTGTGTGTTACCGGTTCCCTTCGCATCGGTAAACCCGACAATTACCGCCGCTACGTGGTGGGCGTAAACGGCGACGCCATGGGTAAGTCCATGCAGGGCGCCGGTGGTTCGCTGGTGATGGGGGTCGTCATGAACTCCATCATGGCTCGCTCCGCCAAGGGCGACCGCATCCTGGATACCACGCCGGAGCAATGGCTCACCGACGTTTACGAGGAATTGCACGGCGTCTTCCTGGCGTTCAACGGCTCCATGGTCATCTCCGCGGTCATCGCCGTGGTGGATGAGGAAAGCGGAGAGATGTTCTACTTCAACGCGGAACACCCCTTCACCGTTCTTTATCGAAACGGGCAGGCGTCCTTCATCGAGGAAGAACTCAACCTGCGCAAAATCGGATTGGAATCCGAGTTCCCGTTTGAAGTTCGCAAGTTTCAACTGGAACCGGGGGACGTGGTCATCATGGGCTCGGACGGTCGCGACGATATCGACCTGACTCCCGACGAACCCTTTCGCACGATCAACGAGGACGAATTCCTGTTCCTCAAGCGCGTCGAGGAAGCCGACGGCGATCTTCACGAAATGGCGGAACGCCTGCGTCAGATCGGCAACCTGACGGACGACCTTTCGCTGATGCGCCTGGCGTTTCAGGAAAACGCCCAGTCCGACGAATCATCCCCCGACGGCGAAAGGCCCCATCGCGTAATCATCGACATCGACGTGGAGACCGAGGAACTGGACGGTATCGATCCGGAGATTGGTCGATTCGACGAACTCTTTGAAACCGGTCGCAGAATGATGCGCGAAGGCCGGGACGACGAGGCCCTGAGTACTTTCAAGCAAGCTTATGATCTGCGCACCGACGTGCCGGCCCTGAACAAGATTCTGGGCGTGCTGACCTTCAAGGACAAGAACTATGAGAAGGCCATCGAGATCCTGGAATCGTATCTGGAGCACGACCCGGCCCTGGCCGACTTCTGGCTCTACCTTTCCATCTCTCACAAGCGCATCGGCGATTTTGAGAAGGCGCTGGCGGCGGCGAACAAGGTTTACGAACTCAATCCCGACCGGATTCCCAACTTGATCCAGTTGGCCGACCTGCATCAAAAATTGGGCAATCACGACCGAGCGCGAGAGTTCATCGACATCGTTCTGCGGCGCGAACCCAACAATGAGCAGGCGCGCGCGCTCCAGACTTCGCTGGCTTAACATGGCAACCAGGGCCGAGGAATCCGAGAACAAAGAGAGTCGTCGAAGCAGGGGACGCAGATTCTTCATCAATCGCGCCTTTCAACTGCGCATGATGCGACGGGCGGGCATCCCCCTAACCCTCATCACCGTAACCGTGGCCGCCGCCATCTATTTCTTCACCGGCGGCGGCAACAATTACTCGGCCGACCAGTTACGGTTGGCCGGATACGTCGGACTGGCCCTGCTGTTCGCGTTTTCGTGGCTGGGAATCTACTGGAGCCTGTGGTTGTATTCCAGTCGCATCGCGGGGCCCTTGATCAATCTCCGCCACACTCTGCAGGAAGTCGCCGAGGGCGATCTACGCGTTCGCATGCAAACCCGCAAAAAGGACGAGCTCAAGGAGCAGGCGGACCATCTGAACCATACGATTATTTCTTTACAGGACAGAGTGAAGCGCATCAATCAGTTTTGCGCCTATACCTTGAATACAATCGATGAGATGCGGGAGCAAAACCCCGATCTCGGACACCTGGACAAATTACGGGAATTGACCATGTCCATCCAGGAGTCGGTCGAGGACTTCAAGGTCTGAATCGCAATCGGATTCACTGAATGATCTATAGATTTGAACAAATACTGAAGCGCATCCGCGAAATCGACCGAGACATTGCGGATCTCAAGCGCCTGCGCGGCCGCGTCCCGGGGGATAAATCCTACACCCTGGACCTGCAACTGGCCCACGACAAACACATCAGCACTCTGCTGAATGAGAAGATTCATCTCGAGGAACTCGAGGTTGAGAACCCTCCCGAGGAGCTGGCCCTGGACATCCTGTCCGTGGACATGGCCACCGCGTCGCGCATTCGCGCCGTGGCCCCCGCGCCGGAACCCACCGCGGCCGAGGGCAAACTCATCGAATTCATTCGTCGAATTCCCAAGACCGAAATTCATCTGCACATGGAAGCCTGCATCTCCCGGGAAACCCTGGCGGGCATGCTGGAGCAAAACAAGGTCGAATACGATCCGGCCCACCTGGAGAAACTCTACAAGTTCTCGAACCTTCAGGAATTCATTCAGTTGTTCCTGTTCATTCTGGACTCCATCGTTTCCCCGGACGACTTTAATCTGATCTTCCGAAACCTGCGCTCTTATTGTGAAGCGAACAATATCCGCTACGCCGAGGTGTTCTACGCGCCTTCGCGCATGATCCAGAACGGACTGGAGTTCAGCGAAATCGCCCAGACGCTGGACGGACTTTCGCGGGATTGCCGCCTGGAAGGCGGTCCGGACATTCGCTTTCTTGTGGACGTTTCGCGCACGTTCGGGCCCGAGAACGCCAGCAAGAATTTGCAGCGGGTACTGGGTACGCGCGTCAACAGCCACATCGGCATCGGCCTGGGCGGCGCCGAACTCATGGGGCCGGCCCGGGACTTCAAGGACGTCTTCGCGCAGGCGCGCTCCGAGGGACTCCATGCCGTTTGCCACGCGGGCGAAGACGACGGGCCCTGGTCCGTGCGTGATTCAGTGGAAATCCTCAAAGCCGAACGCATCGGCCACGGTATCTCCGCCATACAGGATCCTTCGCTCATCGATCTGTTGCGGGAAAAGGAAGTGCCCATCGAGATCTGCCTGACCTCGAATATCTTTACCGGCAAGTACGTGCGCAAGGAAGAGAACCACCCCGTGCGCCGTTACTACGACGACGGCCTGGTTTGTTGCGTTAATACCGACGACCCCGAAATCTTCAACGTGGATTTGACCGAGGAATACTTCAAGCTGCACAAGCACCTGGACTTCACGGTGAGCGAACTCATCGACCTGAATCGGCAGGGCGTGCTTTCGTCGTTCCACCCGGACCGCGCCAAGATGTGGAAGTCCTTCGAACCGGAAATCGCCGCGTTAAGAAAAGAATACGGGGTTTGACGCATCAAACGGACGGCCGGAATCGCCGTGCTCTGCGTCCTCTTCCTCGGCTCCGTTCGCGTCGCCGGCTGCATGGCCTCCCGGCCCCATATATTCGGTAAATCGGAGCTACGAAAACTACCCCGGTTGCCCGGCGGCGCTCTGGTTGAAACCGACAATAAAGGCCGGTCGGCACGGGGCTATTTCATCAGAAACGGCAATCGCCTGGTGGTAATTTTTCATGGGCGAGGAACAACGATTTATCATGAGGCTTATCCCGCTCGCAAGCTGGCGCGGAATGGATTCAGCGTGCTTTTATTCGAGTATCCGGGCTATGGTATTTCATCGAACTTCAGTCCGTCCGAAAGTAATTATTATTCGGACGCACAGGCGTTAATCTCAATGGTTCAGGAAAAATACAGCTTTGCTCCTCGCAATACCATCGCCTGGGGCTATTCGCTGGGTACCGGCACGGCGGTCGAAATGCTTCAGCGTAAGCTGGTCGGTAAAGCCATACTGCTTGCTCCTTATACGTCCATTCCCGCCCTCGCCGCGCGAAGAACGATCCCCATCCTACCCCATCTACTCATCCATGATAGATTCGCTTCACGCGCGAAAGCTCCTGACATCCGGACGCCGGTTTTGATCATTCACGGCATCAAGGACTCGACCATCCCATTTGCCATGGGTCGTGAACTACATGAGCGCTTTCCGAATTCCACGCTGATTCGCATCCCGGATGGAACTCATCGGCTCTTCGCCGGAATGCGCAATCGCCACTGGCGAACGATATATCGCTTCATAAAATCGCCGGGCTGCGAAAAGAATACGGGGTGTGACACATCAAACGGACGATTGGAATCGCCGGGCTTTGCCCGACTTTCTCCCGGAAACGCAACCCTGTTCGCAATAGCGATGTTTGTCAGTCTGATGGAAGACTATGCCGTGTTTCGTTTCTTTCGATGGGTACGCTCCAGAGCCGAGTAAAATGAATCTAATTGCTCTATCAATCCTATCCCTATCGGGTTTTTTTGCGGCATTTTATTTTTTGCCGCGTCCCTTTCATCGACCGCGCCGGGGCATTGCTCGTCTGGGGCTCCACTTAACGATCATCCGAATATGCGCAATCGGGTGCCTGGTCATTATATTCGTCGCGTCAAGAATCATGGGCACCGAGTTACCCGATTCATGGCCCGCGATATTGAGCATTCTCATGACCGGACTATGGAACATCACATACCTATCAATCATAGGGTGTTTACTTGCGCTCCTTCAAACACGCGAACATAGACTGCTTGCGATTCTACTTACAATTCTGATGTTGATGTACTGCCTTTCGCTTCCGCTATGGCTGGTCGAGGAAACATTTCAAGAGTCCAAACGTTTTGCCGGCTTAAGGAACAGCTTTAGCAACTGGATAGTTTTGGTAATGGCCTTCGCCGGCATCGCGCTTATTGGTGCGTGGAATTCGAGACGTCTCGTCCTGGCGCTGGGAATCGCGTGGACCACTATAGGCGCCGCGACAGGTCTGTCACTTCTATACAAATTCGGAATCGTGGAAATCGGCGTGGCATTGTCCGCGTTATTGGTAGTTGTCGGCTTCGCGATGGGATTCATTGAGCACATCCTCCTGCTCCTGTTTTTTCGCAAGGCCTCTTCTTGAGGCCCGGACAAGTATTTGCGCATGCACACAACACTATACCAGATCCCAATCGGCGCCGAGGGCGAACTTTATATGTCCTCGCGCCCGCGCGGCGGCGAATGGCTGGAGGACGAAGTCGTCCATTGGAAAAAATCCAAAGTCCATGTGGTGATTTCCCTGCTGGAACCGACGGAAACACGCGAGCTCGAACTGGACGGGGAACGAGAGCTATGTGAATCCGCTTCCATCGAGTTTGTATCCCTGCCCGTTCCGGATCGCGGCTTGCCGCCGGACACGCGGGCGTTTCGCGAAATCGCCGCGGCCATGGCGGCCGCGCTGGATGAGGAGCGCAACGTCCTGACGCATTGTCGCATGGGCATCGGACGCGCGGGCATGATGGCGACCGCGATTATGATTCATCGCGGCATCCGCGTGCACGACGCGCTAAAGGTGCTCATCCATGAGCGCGGCAGAACGGTTCCGGACACCGACGAGCAGGCTCGCTGGTTGTGGAATTACGCCGAACTCTACGGACCCTGAATCGCCTCTCACCCGTTGTCCGTTGCACCGTTATTGTTGCCGAATCGCCTCGATGAAGCGCGGTCCCACGCCGGCGTTGATGGAACCGGCCAATGTCAAGGAACCGTCGGAAGCCACGTTATAAACCGAAACGCGATCATTGGTCGTGCCGGCGCTGTCGTCGCCCTGGCCGACGTAGAGACAATTGCCGTCACTGCTCAAGCGCAAACCGTAGGGCGGCGGCGAAAGACTCGAAAGCTGCGAGACCTGCGTGAGTTCGCCCGTGGACTGATTGATGCTGTAGCCGTGCACGTTACCGGCACCACTCGCCGCGGCGAAGGCGAAATTTTCGCCCACGGCCAGACCGATGGGGTTCGCCGACGCGGCCACATTGCCCGCGCCCGCCGCCGTCAAAGCGCCCGTGCTCGTGTTCACGGTATACATGCCGACGCTGGCCGAGCCGTAATTGGAAACGTAGAGAAAATCACGCGTGGGATGCGCGGCGATGTACCAGGGTTGGTTCTGAGCGGCGAAGGGTCCGCCCGCCGTCGAGAGGGTGCCGTCGGCGTTCACCGAATAGGCGTAGATGGTATCGTCGCCCGCGTGTCCGAAGCCGTTGAAGTTGGAAACGTACAGATACGTCGAGGTTCGATCGAAAGTCGCGTACCACATGTTGTTGCCGGCGGCCACATAGTCATTGGGCGAAAGGCCGGTCAACGCGCCGGTCGAGGAATCGCGATTGAACATGCCCACCGAACCCGAGTTGTTTCCGTCGGCCACGTAGAATCGCCCGTCGGGGTGAATAGCCATGCCGTAGGGAACCGTGGAGGCCGGGCCGTTGACGGTCGTATTGGAAAGGGCCGTCAGGGTTTCCGCCGTGTAATCCACGCGCAGGGGCGTAATGGTCGAGTCGCCCGCGTTGGCGATGTACACGAAAGTCCCGGAGGCGTCCGAAATCAAATCGTAGGGATTGCTGCCCACGGTAAGATTATGACGGAGGTCCAGCAAACAGGAGTTGTCTCGGCGACGCATCAGGTAGACTTCGCCGGCACCGCCGCCGTTTCTCAAACTGGTAACGACGAAGTACTCCGGGTTTGTGCCGCCGCTCGAAGTTGTCGAACCTTCACCGGGCGATCCCGCGGTACCAGTGGCAGCCGGCGCCGCGCCCAGGAGCGCCAGAGCGGAAAAATCCGGCTCGGGATCTTCCTCGAAGAGCGTATTGAGCGTACAATTGATGAAAATGCCGCACAGGATCAGCGCGACCGGAATGGGTTTGGAGATATGGCGAAACATGATTATCTTTATAACAGCCCGGGGCGCGGGGGTTTGACCAAAAAAATCTGCAATATCCGCGGAAACTTTTGGCGACACGCTCCCATAAAATCTTGCGGGCAATCCGGCTATGCCGTCAAATAAACCAGCATGAGCACGAATCGAGTCATGGACGCACTGCTGGGAACGGCCGCGGGCGATGCCCTGGGCGTGCCCGTGGAATTTCGCTCTCGGCGAGAACTGAGTCGGGATCCCGTGCGCGATATGCGCGGTTACGGTACCTATAATCAGCCGCCGGGGACCTGGTCGGACGATAGTTCCCTCACCTTCTGTCTGGCCGAAAGTCTATGCGAAGGTTATGATCTCCAGGACATGGGCAAGCGTTTCGTCCAATGGACCACCCACGGCTACTGGACGCCCCATGGTCGCGTGTTCGACATCGGCAACGCCACCCGGGACGCCATCGCGCGTCTTCGCGCGGATCCCCGTAACCCCGTTCTGGCCGGCGGACGCGGCGAAAACAGCAACGGCAACGGTTCTCTCATGCGCATCCTACCGCTGGTCTTCGAGGTGCGCGGTAAACCCGAAACCGAACGGCGCGAAATGGTCACCCATGTTTCCTGTCTGACCCACGGCCATCCCCGCAGCATTCGCGCGTGCGAAATCTATATCGACATGGCCCTGTTGCTTTTGGACGGTCGTTCGCCCATGGAGGCCTACGGCGAAATTCGCGCGCGCTGGACGCCGCGCCTGGACGAGGAAGCCGAGCTCAGTCACTACAAGCATATCCTGAAGCACGACATCAGCGAACTGCCCGAGAGTCGCATTTCATCCAGCGGTTACGTGGTGCATTGCCTGGAGGCGTCGCTGTGGTGTCTATTGAAGCACGATAATTACGCGGATACCGTGCTGGCCGCCGTCAACCTGGGCGAGGATACGGACACCACCGCGGCCGTCGTGGGTGGTCTGGCCGGTCTCGTCTACGGCACCGAGGGCATTCCCGGTAAATGGCGGCGGGGCCTGGCGCGATACGAAGACATCCTGGACCTGGCCAAGCGCCTCCATGCGCGTTATTGAAAGCAGCTTATTCGCGACTTCTCATTCGCGATTCATTAGTCCCGATCCTTCTTGAACATTTCCATCCAGTAGTTCACTTCCCCCGCGGAGAGATTCGGGTTCGTGTCCTTTTCCGGCTTTTGCTTCGTTTTAGGTTTTATCTCTTCCAGCAGATATTCGGCGAACTCCTCGGACGTTTTCGTCTTGCAACGATGCTTGCGCGCAAAGGTGGACACGTCCTTGTCCGAGCTCACCACCTGGATTTCCCCCGGCGAAGGCGCTTTCTTGATGAATTCCTTGATTAGATGATCCGCGCTCATGTCGATGCTGTAATAAACGTGCATGTCCGAAACGGTTTCGCGGCGAGTCTCATCGCCCCGTTTGCGCTTGCCGTCGAAGAAGACGTGGACGGTGGGCGCTTTCCTGGAGGCCTTGCGCAGGCGAAACAGCAACTCCAGAAGCCCGCGCATGGCCTCCACCAGTTCGCCGCGATACATATTCTCCTCGAGTTCGGGGAATTTGTAGATGGCGTTGAAACCGTCGATGAGCAGAATCAATCGCCGCGCTCCCAGATTTGCTTGTGACCGAAACGAATGGAATTGTCCGTCATCTTGATGTAGCCCGCGCGCAGGCGCCAGAACGTGGTTTCGCGTCCGCGCGCCACGGGGAAGGCGTCCAGATACATTTCGCGCAGGCGTTCGTAATCGGACTCGGTCTCGTCCAGCTCACCCACGACGCCCGTAATCTGGGCGCCCTTGATTTCGCTCACTTCCCGGGTCTCCACGTGAATCGCCGCGGCGACTCTGTCGTTCACCAGGCTCTCGTAACCGTGGCGAGTGGCGCGGTCACTGAGGAAAATCAAATCGCCTCCCTCCGGATCGAAAACGTAAAACACCGAGGCCGTATAGGGTATGTCGTCGATGCTGGTGGCCAGGACCAGGACGTGATGCTCCTGGAGAAAAGCGATGATTTCAGGGGGTAGCTCCCGCATGGGACCGTTCTAAGCCGGCGCCCCGTTCACGCCAGTTTATTCCGCGCGGCCCTGCCGAAGCCGAATCCGGAACCGCGCCCGCCCCGATCATTGGACCGGCGATTGGATTGACTTGCCCGGCCGACGGGCGTCCATGACCCATGGCTTATCTCTGGCTCAAGGTCGGTCACATCGTCAGTTTCACCGCCTGGTTCGCGGGTATCTTCTACATATGGCGATTGCACGTTTATCACGCGGAGAACCCATCGCCCGAGGTCAAAAGCCAGCTGGGCATCATGGCGGAAAAATTGTACCGCATCATCATGACGCCGGCCTTCATTTGTACGATTGCCTTCGGCATTTCCTTGTTCTATATGCGCTGGGACGCCCTGAAGTCCAACTACTGGATCTGGGTCAAGATTGCGCTGGTGGTTCTCGTGGGCGTGAACCACTTCATGGCCGGCCTCTACGCGAAACGACTGCGGGCCGGCAAGGAATACTCCGGAAAGCGCTTTCGCCTGCTGAACGAAATGCCCACGCTCTTGCTGGTCCTCATCGTCATTCTGGCGGTGCTCAAGGATTCCCTCTGGTCTTGACGGGCCGGCAATTGCCTTGACTGAATTCGGACCGGGCCGTATTTTTCGCGCATGAACATCGAGGGGCGGGAAGAAGGAGACATCATTATTCTACGCGTCGGCGGACGCATGGACCTGGATGAGATTCCGCGTCTGGACGCCGCCGTGCAGGCCTGCCTGGAAAAAGGCGCCCGCAAGATCATTCTCAACCTGCTGGACATCACCGATTGTAGTTCCACCGGCATCAGTCGCCTGGTGAATCTGCATAAATATCTGGAACAGAGAAAGGGCCGCATGGTCATCGCCGAGGCGGCGCCCGTGGTGGAATACGTTCTGGAGCTGGCGCGATTGGACGATATCTTCGATCAGTATCGCACCGAGGCCGCGGCCATTGAAAGCTTCAGCGACGATCCGCCCGACGAAGAAATCCCCGGCGTTCAATAAAGCGGCGGGCCCGCCGTCGGTATAAGAATCAGCTTCCGCGCCGCTTGCGCCTCAAAAGCCTTTCAATGGCGGCCCGCTTCTTGCGCGAAAGCCGCAAATACTCCACAGCTTGCTTGTGACCGGGATTGATCAAAAGGATATCGTTGAATACCCGAATGGAGTTGGCGTATTCGCGATTGTTGTACATGCGAATTCCGGTTTTTAGTTGCCCCGGCAGGCGATAGTACTGGGACTTTCGCACGCGCACCAGGTCCGCGCGGGCGGCTTCATTGCCGGGTCGCGTGTTCAGGGCCGTCTGCAAACGGCGAATGGCCTGGATGTGATCCCCCCGGGCCGCGAAGCGATTGCCCGCTCTGCGCTCTGATTCGCTCTTGGCGCGCACGGCTTGTTCTCGGCCCGTTTTCGCGGCCGTCAGGGCCGGGTTCAACTTCAAGGCTTGATCGTAAGCGTCCATGGCGCGGGCGTATTTTTTTTCGCGATTATATTGTTCGGCCGCCCGCATTAAGCGCGCGGTTTGCGCGCCGGTCATGCGTCCAATCACTCGCTTGCGATAGTCCGCGGCGATTTTGTTTTCCGGGTCACGTTTAAGAATGGCGTCGAAGATGATCCGCGCCGACTTCAGTTTGTTCTTGTTATAGAGACGAACGCCGGCATTGAACAAGCGCGTCAGCCGCGCTCGCTCCCGGATGGAGCGGGGAATTTCCAGGCCCGAGGCTTTCGCGTATTTTTCATTCAAATAAAAGGACGTACGATCCGGATAGACCACGCCTTCCTTTCGACAGGTGGATTCGCCGGACAAAATGCGATTGGCCATGTTGCCGGTCAGCACGCCGATGCGAATATAGTCCGGCGTTATGGCGAAAGTCGCGCCGGCCTTCACCAGGGACGTGAACCCGGTCATCAAGACGATCTTGTTGCGACGACAAAATTCCGAAAGCTGACGAAACCTGGTTCGGTCGTACAGGGGATCCGGAACGATGTAGAAGGCATGGGCGCTGTCGCCGATTTTCTTGAGGGCGCCCGGCAAATCGGTCTTGCGTTCGAGACGTACTTTCTTGTAGTAGAACCCGCTGCGTAGATCGAAGTATTCGCCTTCGCCCGCGGTGAATTCGCCCTGGTCCGTACTGTAAAAGGCGAACACCTTGTGGGCGTCCGGGCGTATGCGTCTCAGGGTCCGAAAGAAGCGTTCGATGGAAACATCCATGGTGACGCCGCATCCTCGCCCCACCACCGGGCCCAGGGTGCGAGGGAAACCGACCATGGAGAACAAGACGGGTGTCTTCTTCAGATGCTTGAGGGCCACCCTGGTAGCGCGCGGGCCGATGCTGATGACCAGCGGCACGCGACTCTGCTCCAGGCGCGCGAAATAGTTTTCGATGTTCTTTTCCCGAAACAGCAGGGTATCCAGATAGTTGATACGCAGGTCCGCTTGAATCACCGATTGAATGCCGTTCAACCCGCGGGCGTAGATGTCCGTATCCGAGGACAGCAAGACCTGCACGACTTTTTTAGGCGCATTCGCCTTTTTTATGGGCGCATCGCCCTTGCCGTCCTGGGCCGAAAGCGCGAAGGCGCAAGCAAGGATCAATATGATGGAAGCTGTTCCGGTTTTTCCCATGGTTTGATTCCCTTTTACTGAAACGTGATCCGATCCTCTACCGCCGGTTTAACCGTCAGGGAAGCCGCGGCCAGGCCCTGTAAGTACTGCAGGACGACGTCGAAGTCCGTGCCCGTATCCGTGCTCAACGTCCGCACGGAACCGTCATTGCCGACCTCGGCCAGCGCCGGATTAAAGGTCGGGTGATCGTCGTTGCCGATTGCCTGAAAGTCCGGTATGGCCACGCGATACAGGTTGCAGGCCGCGCTGCCGCTGAAGGAGGTTCCCAGATGAAAGCCCGCTCCCGGGGCGCAACTGTTCAGACCTCCCGCCCAGCCGGAATTCAGATTTCCCGCAGGGTTACTGTAGATGGCGATGTCGTCGATCAGGATGCGCGCAATCCGACGGCCCTCCGCGGCGACGACGAGCGTACTATCGTTTACGCTCCCTGAAATGGTCTGCGCCTGGTTTGCCGGCGCAATGGCGATCTTCAAGCGCGAAGACACATGCAGGAATCTGCCCGACCCGCTCTGACCGAGATAATAGCAATCGCCGTGCTGGCGTCCGTCCGCGTCCTGATCGTCCGTCCCGGCCGCGCTCAACGCGGTGCCCAGTTTACTGACCCCGCCTTCCAGGGCCTGCTTCAATCGATACGCGGTCATCTCCACCAGGTAGATTTTACCATTAAAGGGATAAACTTGCAAGAGATCCTGAGCCGTCACCACGCCCGAATTCAACACCGTAATGCCCCGGTCGTCCCGAATATTACCCCCCGGCCCCAGGCCGATGTCGGCCGAACCGGACGAGGCAAAGGCATCCGCCGTTAAATTGCCGATGCGGGTTTCGCATCCACGCACCCAGTTACGACGTAGATCCAGGGCGGTGTCCACGCGCGCCTCCCCGGTCAAGACAATGCCCGCCGCCCTGAACAACTCCGCCTGCGGATCCGCCGGTTCCTGAATAATGCAACCGGTGGTGAGGACGGCCAGCATCGCCGCGGCCATGGCATGATAAGCAAGGTTTCTCATATGGCCTTCCCCGCGGGAGCACCCCGGTCAAAAAACCAGGTTCCCTTGAATTCAATATAGCGTCCCTGCGCCTGAAAAGAGCGATTAAAGAACGCTTCCTCGGGCAGATTAGCGTCATGGAAAACCGGAGTATCCAGGACATTAAACACATTGAGTCGCAGACTGAAATCCTCTCGCCATTTGGACGTCGTGGCCAGGGACAGATTCCAGACCGCGTAACGCGGCAGCTTGAAGCGACGCGCGGGCGTGGTCTCGAATACGAAGCGATAGTTCGCGAAACGCTCCGACGAAACCCAGATCCCGTTGTGAAAGTCCAGGTAGGGTCCGGTGCTCATGCGCACGCCGATATTGGCCCGCCACTGGGGAATGTCCAGGCGATCCGTGCGTACTTCGCGATTGGGAAATTCCGTGAAACCGCCCAGGTCCGTGGAGCGAAACCAGGACAGGTTCATGAAGAAATAATTGCGCGGATTCCATTTCACGTTCATCTGGGCTTCGAAGCCGCGCACATTGATGCCGCGCAAATTGCGATACTGATCGTCCGAGCCGGGAAACGTACTGGAGGTATTCGTTCCCTCGATGTTGTTGCGAATGATATTGGAATAGGCGTTCCACCCGAAACTCAACGGTTTCCAGGGCGTCTGATATTCCAGACCAATCTCGTACGTGCGAATTCGCTCCGGCTGCAACTCGGTGTTTCCGAAAACACCGTTGGACTGAAACTTCTGGGTCTGGTCATAGAGTTCCTGAAAGGTGGGCGCACGAAACGCCTCTCCATAGAGAACCTTCACGGCCAGCGAACCAAACGTAGGGCTGATGCGCGGCGTCCAGACCATGCCGCCCTTGGGACTCAAGTTACGCCCGAAATCGCTGTAGCGGTCGTAGCGCAAACCCAGGGTAAGATCCAATGTGGGCGCCACTCGCCATAAGTCCTGAGCGAAGACGCCGATGATCGTTCGCGACGTATTCTGAGGCGTGGCCAGGCGATCATAATCGGCCAGTACGGGAAAAAGGGTATCAATATCCTTGCCCTGAAAATTCTGGACGATGTTGAAGTTGGAGACTTCCAATCGCTCCAGTTGTACGCCCGCCACGAGACTGTTGTTCCGGCTCAAGGTCCAGTCGGTGATGAGCTCATAGCCCAGACTGTTGTAATTGTAGGAAATTCTTTTACGCGTGCTGACGCCCAGGTGACGGACCCGATCGGCCCGACTGACCTCGATATCATCGTTCTTTAAGAACGTATCGTGATACAGCCGCATGCTGTAGGCCAGGCTGGGAGTCAGGCGCCCCTTGCGCAGCCCGACATTGAACAGCAGCAATTGCGATTCCAGAACGGACTCGGGCGTGACTTCAATGAACTCGCCCAGGTTGGGACCCCGGGTTTCACGCAGCAGTTTGGCCTGCGCGTAGAAGTTCTTGTCGTGGTTCGCGGTTAGAAAGAGTACTTGCTGTTCTTTGTCATTGTTGGCGCGGACCTGATCCGCGATGGGCAGGGGCAGAACCGTGTCTTCACAGTTGCGTCTTTGCAGGACGCTTTCGAATTCCGACCAGGCGCGGGGAGAACAGCCGCTGTCGTATTCCACGCGAAATCGCTGGCGCTTATCGCGATACAAATGAGACAGCACCGACAGGTCCCAGGATCCCAAGCGACGCCCATACAGGACGAATGGTTCGAGATTGGAAAGACGGCGCTCATGAAATCGCCTTTCACCCGTTTTGCGTCCCTTAACTTCCCCGCCCAGGGGATTGATGCGTACTCCGCGAAACACCTGGGAATCATAAGTCGTATACAGACCGCCCACGCGCGTGGAGACGATGCCCATGGATTTACGACCCGGCGCCAGCGTGCGCGTGATGACGTTGATCACGCCCGTGAAGGCATTGGTGCCGTGAACCGAGGAGCCCGGGCCGCGAATGATCTCAATCCGCTCGATGATGTCGGCGCGCAAATCGAGAAACGTGGAGCCGTCGTAGAAATTGTTGATGCGATGCCCGTCCAGCAAGAGCAGCACCCCCGAGCGCGAACGAATCCCCCGCAGGGCCACCTTGTAGAAACCGAACTGGTCGTAGGAAATCGCCACGCCGGGAACCGCTTGCAGGATGTCCGCCAGGTTACGCGCGCCCGAGTCGGCGATTTCACGCCGCTCCACCACCGAGACGATGGCCGCCGCCCGCGTGGTACCTTCCCCCTTGCCCACGCGCCGCGAAACGATACTGATCCTCTGCTCCTGGAAAAATTGGAAGACCTGGGCGGAAGCTTTCTTCGCGTCGGCCACGCGAACGGGAAAACGAACATCTCGCCCCAGGGGAATGTACAATAGGAACTCCTCCACGTTTTCGCGGCGTTCTCGACGACGCGGGTTGGAGAGTACGCGCCCCGTAAGTTTCCGCGAAAAATCGTCCAGAACATCGTCTCGGGCGCTCTTGACTTCTCCGGGATCCAGGGTGACGCCCTTGAGATCGCCCAGTTCGTCCACGACGCTCAAGGCATCGATGACGAAGCCTGTGGCGGGATTGTAAGTCTGGCCGAACAAGCTCAAGCGGCCGTTCTTGTCTTCGCGGTAGTAACCGGCAATGTAAAGGAAGGCCTTGCGGGCCTCGGCCGGCACCCCGGCCGCCGGTCCGCCGCCGGTGGGACCGTCCAGGACCCGTAAACCGAGCCGCAAGAACGCCTGGCTCGCGGGCCTGA
>CAZGYS010000023.1:0-22888 GCA_964530305.1 uncultured Leptospiraceae bacterium | reverse complement strand
CGGACGCCTGGAGCTCTACTCCGACGACGAAAAGCTAACCCGGGCGCTGACGTCCGAGCAGGGCGCCGAGTTGTTTCCTCCCCACGCCTACATCGACCGCGTCGAAACCATCGCACGCGAAACGTTTCAGTATACGCCCAAGGGCGATCTGAATCGCCGGGCCATGCACACCCTTGCTCTGGAAGGCGCGCCCGACACGCGACCCTAGCGATTCAACAGGTGCGCGGCCAGCCTGCGCAGCTCATCGTCCATGGGTTGATCCTGTTGAAAGCCGTTTACATGAGGCAGACTTTCGGGCCCCGGAACGGCGTCTCCCGGCGCGCGTTTTTCCCGCCGTAGATCGTTCAGTCGCGAGATGGTAATCAAAAGGGCCGCTTCAATGTACGCCAGGCGATCGGCTTGCCCCCGCGCCGCCCGGGCCGCCGCGCAGGACATGGACACGATGTCCTGGTTGTCGCCATTGGTGGGGATGGTCGATACGGAAAACATGGAGCAATGACTCCGCATTTCCGCGGCCAGGGAAGTGGCCGTAATCTGAACGCCGGCCAGGCCGCTGTCGTGCCCCCGGCGCCAGGCCAGCAACAAGGGGGCCCCGTCGTTTTTCTCGGGATTCAGCAGCAGGGCAATCTGCCTTTCCGCCAGCAGGCCGATTTGAGTCATGGCCGCGTTCAGGGCGTCCGCCGCGAAGGCGATTTGCTGCCCGAAGAAATTACCGCCGTGGAGCACGACCGCCCGACCTTCGCCGTCATGAAAGATCAACGGGTTGTCGCTGACGCCGTTGATCTCGGCTTTCATCAAGGCGTCGGCATACTCCAATTGAGCGCGACACGCGCCCAGAATTTGCGGCGCACAGCGAATGGAATAAGGCTCCTGCAATGGCCGCGCGCCGGAGGGAGCCCCCGCCTGGGCGGAAGCCAGTCGAACGGCTCCCGCGGCCGCGACCTGGTCCACGTGACCCCGCGCGAAATGCAGGCGCTCATCCAGCGCGGCCCGGGGCGAACCCAGCAAGTCATAGATCCAGGCCGTGAGCACTTCCATGGAACGCATGAGGGTATATGCTTCGCGCAACGCGAAACAAACCCAGGCGGCGCTCCAGGATACGCCATTGGTAAGGGCCAGGGCTTCGCGCCCGCGAAAGTCCACCGGTTGCAGGCCGATTTGCTTCAGCACTTCCCGCGCCGTGTGTCGCGTACCCAGCGCGTCGCGAAACATGCCTTCCCCCGTGAGCGCGCGAGCCGGATACGAAAGCGGAACCAGATCGCCGCTGGCGCCCACCGAACCGTGCACGGGTATAACCGGATAAACGGGCAAACACAGCAAGCTTGCGTAGGCCGCGGCCACGTCCGGTCGCACGGCGGAATAGCCCCGCGAAATGGTCAGGGTTCGCAGAAAGATCACGGCGCGCACGACATCACGTGGAGCGCTTTCGCCTACGCCCGCGCCGAGATGCGCCAGCAGACCGGCTCCCTGATTGGTATGGGGATCTCCGGCGTCCACGTCATAGCGCACATGGGGCCCGAAGCCCGTGGATTCGCCGTATACGGGCACGTCCTCGGCCAGCAATTCGCCCAGCGCCGCAACGGAGCGATTCATTGCTTCGCTGGCGGAGCGGGAAAAAGTAATTCGTACCGGTCCGGCGCGACCGATGGCGCATACCTCGTCGGGATCGAAACGACTTTCATCATGCAATTCGATGCACGGAGGTTCGCCTCGGATTCGCGCCGCCGCCGTCCCCAGCGGCTCATCAAGCCTGGCGCTTTTACCGGTTCGCGCCGGCGTGTTCAGACGAAGCCCTCGCTTGACTTGACCGCCGCCGCGGTCGCGTTAATCCTCAAGAGCGCCTTGTTGATTTCGCGCCCCATGGCGTCGTCGGCCGTGCTTTGAACACTGACCAGGCGCGGCGCCGCGGAGGACGCCGCGGGACCCAGCGTTCCCAGCGCCCGCACCGCTTCTTTTCTCACGTCATCGCTTTCATCGTCCAGCGCGGTTCTTAACGCGGCGACGATGCTTTCATCCTGAGCAAGCAAGGGCAAACACTGCATCACCAGTTGCCGCACATACCAATCCGGATCCTCCAGCATGGAGAGTAAATCCGGCAGGAGTTCCCGGGCCAGGTTTCCATAACGCCGAATCAACTCCAGGGAACGCGCTCGAACCCATAAATCGCGGTTTCGCAAACAGATGGAAATCTGGGGCAACAACGAAAGCCCCCGATGCCCCAGATCGGCCACCTTGATCAGGGTTTTTTCCACCACCCGGGGGTCGCCGTCAGCCAGCTTGCCGGCCAGATGCCCGGCGAACTCCATCTCCAGGCGCGCGGGATCTTTTTCGCGCGGGCGATTGAAAGCGGCCATGAGATCCGGGAAGTAGGCATCCGCCTCGGGCGAAATGGCGGCCAGGGCCCGGGCCGCGGCGCTGCGTACGTCCACCGAATGATCCTTCAATAAAGCCACCAGGGTCGGGACCGCCTTACGAGCTTTTCGCTTACCTTCCTCCAGAACCAGGCACGCGTTTTCGCGTACCTGATCCAGGGGATGTTCCAGTAAGGGTACAAAGCGATCCGTCGTCGCTTCGTTCGCGCAACCTCGCAGGGACAGCACCGCCCAGGGAGCAATGCTTCGGCCGCCCGCGTCCACGATTTTGAACAAGCGCTCCATGACGTCCTGTTTCATTTCACCTTCAAGCAAGACCAGCGCGCGCAGCACTACGATCAGTCCACCGCCGTCCGCGTTCAACAGCCCGGGCAGCTCACGGGGATGGCGACGCAAAACGCGGGCCAGAACGACGGCCAGGAACTCGGCGGCCTCTTCGCTCGCGGAACCCCCTTCGGATAGAATCACCGGGATTAAATCGGGAGCCGCGATGAGTTCCGCGGCCCGCTGTCCCCAGGTTTTGCCGACTCCCGTGCGGACGATATGCTCAAGGGCCGGAGGGCCCAGTTTACCGAAATACTCTTCCACGGCGGCGATGATCTCACCGTCGGCCGCGTCATGGTCCAGCAGGCGCCCGACGCCCGGAACGATCTCCTCCAGATGGCGATGAACTCCGGTCAAGGCGCGCACGGCCTTAACTCTCGCACGACGATCGGGACTGCGAACGAATTCAAGTATCTTCAACGCTCCCTCGGAGGCATGGGCGGGATCGATTCGCGCCAGGGTAAGATGCGCCTGCACCGCGGTGGATTCGGAGAAGCCCGGCAGGGCATCACGAATCGCTCCGCTCGCCGAGGAGGCGGCAGCTTCGAAATCGCCCAGGGCGCGCAAAGCGAACCGGGCCGTTTCATCGTCGCCGCGCTTCATCAGCGACATGAGAAAACGCATGCCCTCCCGTCCGCTATCGTGAATTTGCCGACGCCAGTATTCGAATCGACGCGCGTTGACGGGCTTGAGGCCTTCCAGCTCACGAAGAAACGCGCTCACGTGATTGTGCACCATCATGCGCGCCGCCGCGCCCGGCGCTTCCGAGGTACCAAAACGTTGTTCGTGGGCCACGACGGCGGGCACCCCCGCGGCCGCGGCCCGGGGATACATTTCACCCAGAACGATACCCGCGCGATAAGCGACCTGGTCGGATTCGTGCCCGCACAGTTTCTTGAGACGACGTTTCAGACCGAAGCGCTTGCGTCCATTTTCGCGGAGCACTTCCAGCGCGCGCAGAATTACGTCCGTGCGATCGGAACGCAGACCTTTCATGAGATCGACGGCGTCTTTTCGAAGCATGGTTTTCGCGGAATCCGTACCCATTATCGAATCTGTCGAAATTCGCCGTTTTTGCGAACCATGACCTCGACCGAATTGCCCGGATCAATCTGGAAATCACCGTCGGCCATGGTGGCTTCCGAGACCTCAATTCCATCGGAGCCGAACGCGACTTCCACGATGGCGGCGGGAGAAACGTCTTTCGGGGCGGGAGTCGGTTCCGGTAAATCGCCCTGAATGCGCAGCTCTCCGACTTCGGCGAATTGCTTCTGGAATTCGGCCAGACCCACGCTGTCCATTTGACCGATGATTTGCAGCAGAAAATTCTCCAGCTCTTCTTCCTTGAGCAAAAGCTGGTTCAGTTTGTGATTACGCTCATCTAATTGTTCGCGCAATCGCCGTGTCTCCTTACCCTGCTCCTCGACTTTTCGATCGTACTGTTCGTGCTTAACTTTCAGCTCTTCGATTTCGGCCTTCAACTGGCTGTTCTCGACGCGAAGGTCGCTGACGAGTTCGAGAATATTCCCGACCCGCAGCGACAGCGTATCCATCTGCTCACGCGTTACCATGTTGCGCCTCCCCGGATTCAATCATTGCCCTGAATCAACACGCGATTCGGACCGATGATGGTGATTTTTTGAGCGTCCACTTTCACGAGCCCCGTGCCTTCGCCCAGCAGAGGATTATCGAGAAACGTATCCACCTGATCCTTGTCTTCATTGCCGATAAAACCTTCCAGCTCCGTAATCAGAGAGGAAATCAGGGAAGCCCGAACGGTAATTTCGGGATCAGGCTCCTGGCCGCGAAACATCTGAAATTGCAGTTGCGTATTCAGACCATTCCAGTTGGCCCTAATTTCAATGTAGCGCAAGGCAATCATCACTTCGAGTTCATCCTTCAGCTCGATGTCCTGAAACTGACGAATGATCTGATCACGATAGTCGCTGATCCATTTCTTCAAGGCAACCTGGCGCTCCATGCTCAACGCGGAGCTTTCCAGCGAGTCGGCCCAGATGCGAATCAAACCGGGTCCCGTCAACGCGCTCGTTACCGCGTCCAGCCCGACTTCCGTTCGCGCTCCTATTTCGGATATTCCGCTCATTTGAAACCTCCTTATCGCTTCACGATAAGCATGAAATTAGTTCCGGATGCCGAGTCCCGGTACATGTGAACCTTTACGTTCGTGGGCGCGATCTTATACGTAAACGTATACATAAAGAGCGTGTTCAACTCATTGGCCGCGACGCCGGAACGAAACGTTCCGTAGAAGATATCGTTGTTCGTACAAACGGCCAGCTGGGTAAAAAAGTTCTTACCTTCGACTTCGCGAGGCTTGAAGCCGGCGAAGTCGGACTGAGTGCGATTATAAATCAAGATCGTTCCGCTGTCGTCCAGCTTCACCGCGCCGTAGGGCAGCTCATCCAGCTCCTGACGCGTCATGCTCGGCAGGCGAGCCAGGTCGTCTTCCGGCACGAAACTATTTTGCGCCATGGCCTTGCCCGTTTCGCGCATCTTCTCCAACATCGTATTCAATCCCATTACATTCCTCCTTCTCTAATTACTTTAGTTCCCTTCAAGCTTCTTCACAAAATATTTTCGCGGCCCCTGGATCACGAGTGAATCGCCGTCGATGACCACGTAGTTCTCTCTTTCACTATAAAGAAAGCTCAGCTGCATGGTAAGACTTTCCAGCATCGTCTGGACCTGGCGGCCGTTGCTGACGCCGAAGTCTTCCTCCATTCTTTCGCGTTCCTCGTACAAGCAGCTCAGCTGCAACTGAAGATTTTCCAGGGCCCCCATCTCATCATCCAGACCGTGCAGACCTCGCCGTTCCCGCTCCGCGTACAGCCATTCAAGCTGGACTATCAAACTTTGAAACGATTCGATCACGGCTTCCGGATACGAAGCGTCTATATCGTGCTCCAGCTTTTCCTTCTCCGCGTACAGGGACTCCAATTGCATTTCCATGCCACGAATGGTTTCACGCATGCTCTCCGGACTTTCTCCGTCATTCCTTCCGGCCGCGATCGAGTCGATGTAGGCGATAAGCTCCTCGGCGCTGTCGATTTGATATTTTTCCCGCAAAACGCGAAAGTGCTCGGCCAGCTCCGTGCTTGTACTGCTTTCCATAATACCTGCCTCTTCCATATTTTTCACTCAACTGTATCCCATGCGCTAATCCAGTTCCGATTGTGAAACGGCCGCGAGCGAAGCGGCACTGTCGTCGAACTGCTTCAACATACTCGTATTCGACTTCAGACTTTCGGTCATGTCGGATATTTCGCGCACGATGGAAATCACCTCCGTGCTCTCCTTGCGCAATTCCACGGAACGATTCTGTATCTCCCTGCCCACGCGCCCGATGTAGGTCATGATATCGCGAAGGCGAACGCTCAGGCCGCCGTGACTTTCGCTCAGACCGGTCAGTCCTCGAATGGTGCTGGTCAACCCCTCCAGGGCTTCGTTCTGACTGCGGATGCTCTCGTGGATCTCGTCCATGGAGCGAATCATGTCCTCGATGAGGGACGAGTTCAAGGTAATGATTCCGGTAATCTTTTCGCCCTGCTCTCGATTGAAGGCCGCCAGCTTTTCAATCTCCGCCGCCACGACGGCGAACCCGTCTCCGGCCCGCCCCAGGCGCGCGGCTTCGATGGAAGCGTTCAAGGCCAGGAGATTCGTCTTGTCCGATACCTGATCTACGTAGTCCTTGATCTGGGAAAGGTCGGATAGGGAATGTTCGATGCGCTCGACGATGGCCCGGTTCTTCAACATGGCATCCTTGAGGATGTCCAGTTCCTCACGCGACATATGCGCGAAGCCGTCGAGACGCGCCACGCTCTGCGCCAGTTCGGCTCGGCTCCCCTCGAATTCACCACCCAGTCCTTCCAGGGTATCCAGTTTTTCATACTGCAGATCGATCTGGGCGCCGATTTCAGCGGAAGAACCCGCGAATTTCTCGATGATCGCGTGAATCTTTTCCAGCGAAGCGGCGCGAGCATCGATATTATCAGCGACGTCGCGCGTCAGCTCCCCGAATTGAGAAAGGGAAACGAGGGCCAGCGAAAGGCCCTGCTTCTGCTCGTCGGACTTGAGCTGAATTTTCTCGATTTCATCTCCCCGGGCGACGTATTCATCATTCCGCCCCGTGTCCACGCGCGCCCAGGCGTAAGCCGTTATTACGGCCACCAGGGACAGGCCGCAGGCAATAACGACATGAGCATTGCGCTCGAAGGTTCCGACTCCCAGAACCATGCACAGGGTGCCGCCCAGGACGATGAGAACGACGGCCATGATGTATTCAAAAGGGCGATGTTCACGGGAAGCCAGCACCGCGACGACGACACACATGATTCCCACGGCCTGCATTCCCACGAACAAACCGGGTCCATCGCCCACGCAACCGCGATAGGTAGCCATCACGGCCGTTGCCACGAGCGCGGCGGGGAAAAAAATCCGATGACCGATACGCGCGCCAAACGCCGTAGCGAAGTAAAGTAGACCGACCAGTACTGCTCCCGCCAGGACGATGACTCGATCCAGGGAGAATGATTCCGCGGGTCGGCCGTCGGGCATTACGAACGCCGGAACCACGGCCAGCGCCAGCAGAGGAAACACGAATCTAACATTTCGCGGGTCTTTCGCATCCATTCTCCCAAAATTAATTTTTTTCATATATATAGCAAAATTATCAATTAGCCGAATTATCCGGCTTTTCGCGCGCCGAATATGCCATACACGCAAAACAAACTCAAGTATTTTTTTAAAATAAATTTAAAAAAATACTTATATTCTGGCTAGTACTATATATGCGTATAGTACAAATCGCTTTCGCGGACGGCAAATTCGCGTCTATTCTCCTTTTAACTTAAAAGACCGCGAAGGCTCTTCGCTTCCGATTTCGAAAAAAACCGTCGGCGCGCGACTCTCAAACGGTTTCACGCGTGAAGGGTAGTCACAAAAGGGACGAATCGAAAATATTCGACAAACGAGCAACGTGAGGTCGACGGCCGGCATGGAGACCTGTTTTCGCGCCGAAAAAGGGCTGGCGGCGACCCGCCGATGGAATCAACTGACCCGGGAAGGCTCATGACGGTCCAACTCTTCGAAAAAGCACGCGAACACGGGAAGAAAACGGCGCTCATTTGCGAACGCGGCAAGTATTCCTACGATAATTTGCTTGAAATGTCGGCCGGTATCGCCCGAACGCTGGCGGAGGTAAGCGGGCGGCTTGATCTGGACGAGGCACCAATCGCCTTTCTCACCACCCCCGATATTCACTATGTGACCGCCCAGTGGGGCATATGGCGAGCCGGAGGCATCGCCGTGCCCATGTGCGTGAAGCATCCACGCCCGGAGCTCGAATATGTTCTAGAAGATACCGGAGCACGGATAATTATAACGGACGCGCACTACGTAGATCGCCTGCAAGGGATCGCTCGGGACGCTTCCATTGAAATTCTCCTGTTCGAAGAAATGTCGGTGAGCGAAGGAACGGAATCGCCATTTCCCCTCGTGGAGGAAAATCGCCGCGCCATGATTCTCTACACCAGCGGCACGACGAATCGCCCCAAGGGAGTTGTGAGTACTCACGCGAATATTCGCTATCAGACGGAAACCTTGATCGAGGCCTGGGAATGGACGGCCGAGGATCGCATCCTGAACGTATTGCCCTTGCATCATGCTCACGGCATTTTGAATATTCTTACGTGCGCGCTGCGGTCCGGGGCCGTGCTCGAAATGGCTTCCGGTTTCGACGCGAACACGACCTGGGCACGCCTGGCCTCCGGCGATTTGACGCTGTTCATGGCCGTGCCCACGATCTACGTTAAACTCATCGCCGCGTATGAAGCGTTCGCCCCCAATGAGGCGGAGCGAGCCCGCGCCGCCCTGCGCGAAATGCGCCTCATGGTTTCGGGTTCGGCCGCGCTGCCCGTTCAGGTACTGGAGCAATGGCGTGACATCAGCGGCCACGTTCTGCTCGAACGCTACGGCATGACGGAGCTGGGCATGGCCCTGTCCAATCCGTATCGCGGCGAACGTCGACCCGGCTTCGTGGGTGCTCCCCTGCCCGGCGTGGAGATTCGCCTGATGAACGAGGACGGTGCTCTCGCCCGGGACGAAGAGCCCGGCGAAATTCAGGTTCGCGGCCCCGGGGTTTTCCTGGAATACCACGGGAAGCCGGACGCCACGCGTGAGGCTTTTCAAGACGGCTGGTTCTTGACGGGAGACATCGCGCGGCGCGAAGGCGATGCTTACCAGATCATGGGACGCAACTCCGTGGACATTATCAAGTCCGGCGGTTACAAAATTTCCGCCCTTGAAATTGAGAGCGTTCTGCGAGATCACCCATCCGTCCAGGAATGCGCCGTGGTGGGCCTGCCCCATCCGGAATGGGGAGAACTCATCGCCGCGGCCATCGTCACGCGCGCGAATGAGGCGTCCGAAGACGACGGCGAGCTCGAAGCAAACCTTCGCGCCCATGCCGCGGCGGGACTGGCCTCGTACAAGGTCCCGCGCAACTGGCTTTTTCTTACCGAGTTGCCGCGCAATATAATGGGCAAGGTCTTAAAGAAAGAAACGGCGAAGCTGTTTCAGGAATCTCCATAGGGCACGCGCGATATGATTGAGCACTGGAAGGACACCGTCATCGCGCTTACGGCGATTATGGCCGCAAACGGCCTGAACGGTCCGGTGGACTTGCGGCAAGCTTACGGTAGCAAGACGATTCACTTCCAGGCAAGCACGAACGAGCGGAACCCTGGGCGACGTTCGGGATATTATTTCAGCGCATGAAAGACCCCTACGAGTAACCTGATCTATTTCGCCATGTGATTGCTCCCACATGGAGAGGGAGGACACCAGGAAAACAATTGACATCAGGTTGGGCGCTTTCCACTAACTTAACATGCTGAAGCGAGTAGCCGTCTCCATCATTTTCTCACTGTTTGCATCCGCTTGCGCAAGCGTGCATCTAATTCACGATTTTCCGGACGCCGAAACAGCGTACATCGTTGGCAGCGTGGAAGTTTACGATATCGACGATAGCGGCCGGGATGAGCCGGTTAACATGGATGACGTCAGCATCCACATGGGATCGAATTTTGCGGGCGCCAAGATCCCCATGAATAACGCGTCCGGAATGGCCGATTACAAGCAGCCGGGCGCGCCCGCACGACGCAGGTATTTTCTAGCCAAGGCGACGCCCGGCGAGCATGAGATGGGCTGGGTCTATCTGGCGAGTGAGCCTGAAACCGTCACAAACTTTCTGGGAGAGAAAGTTCAGCAAAGCACAGGCGGAATCTTCTTCCCCCTGAAAGGTAAATTTGTCGTACGCGCCGGCGTCGTGAATTTCGTAGGGAACTTTATTATCAAAATGAACTACGAGAATAGGAAATTTAAAGCCAGCCGAACAAAGGACATCAACATCGAGTCACTTCGAGCCTACTGGAAACTGAAGAATAGGCGCCTTAAAATCGACGGACTACCCATCGTCGGCCCTTAACCGCACGCTTACGATAGAGGGCAGCCCATTGTTCCGTCCCGGCGAGACGAAAGGCGCCGCACGTTTCCCACGCCTAAATCGCCGAAGCGAGAGTCTTCAAATCAACGCCTTAAAGAAACTCCAGTCCTTGCGCTCGGAACAGATATAGACCAGGCTATCGCCTTCGCGGAGACTCATCTCACGAAAACGCGTCTTGTATTGCCGGTCACGAATCACGCAGACCAGGTTCATGTCGCGCTCAAGCATTTTTACGGCCAGTCCGTGATACGGAGCATCGCCCGCTTGTCCGGCGGGAACCTCGGTGGCGTAAATGGTTTCGCCGCGAAGGTTACTGGTCATGACGTCCACGAATTGCGCCACGCCGGTGTCCTGCGTTTCCTGCACCAGGAGGTTATTGGCCAGGCGCAAGGGAAATACGATGGCATCGCACTTAACCGTTGAGAAAAGCATCTCATGCTTTACGTCGATGCACTCGGCGATGGTGCGCAGTCCGGGGTGCATGTGCTCCAGCAACGCCACCACCGAAGTCGTCATACTGTCGCTGTTGGGATCATTATAATCAGTTCCCAGCACGATGGCCGTTTCCGCCTCGTGGACATTGGCGCGTTCGAAGGTGTCCGCCTCCAGGGGCGATCCCTTCACGAAGCTGAAGTTCTTGTAGTCGAAGGGCGGCGCGTCGATATTATCCGCGACGAGAATGATGTCCTTATGTTTGTGATGTTCGTCGGACTGCAACTCCTCAATGATGGAACGCACCCGCGAACCGGACGGAAAGTTGACAATCAGAACATGTTTTTTTGAATACACGGGCAGCATCCCCCTGAGTTCCTTATGATTCAATTCGATGATCCAATCCACCACCATGCCCAGAAAAGTAGTGAAGGCGGTCAGGCCGATGATGACCGTGAAGATCATGGTCCCTATGCGCGCGCCCGGCGTCCTGGGAGAATAGTCCCCGTAGCCGATGGTCGTGATGGAGATGATACTCATCCACACGGAATCCCAGACGGACAGGTTCGGATTCTGCGCGCCGTCGAAATAGTAAAAAGTCCAGGCATTGCCCACCGTACTGAGCGCCACGAGCAGGCCCACCATGGAGAAGGCGAAAACCTTATTCTTGCGCGCCTTGCGGGCGACGGTATAAAAATATCTACGAACCAAGAACAACATCGCTTATTCGAATCCCTCCCAGGCGCGGCGATAATAGTCCACCAGCACCGGAATCATCTTCGTGTTAACGCGAATCGGATATCGCGGCTTTAACTGATTGCGGCCGAAAACGAAACTGGCCTGGAGCAAATCGGGCGAAACGTAGTCCGTCTTCACGGGCAGGTTCCGCATCTCCCCGAACCGGCGACGCGGCCGAAAGGCGCCGGTGCCCGCCGAACGCGAAGAGCGCCGGGCAATATACCAGCCCCAGTCTCCCGAGAAGGTGGGCACGGAAGCATGGTAGGGCACCGCGTCGAGGCCCGCGGCCTTGAGGGTCTTGCCGATGCAAAGGAAAGCTTCCCGAGCGAAGAACGGGCTCGTGGCCTGGAGCGCCAGCAGGGTATCCGATTTCATTCTTTTATTCAAGGCGCGGAAAAAATCCAGGGAATATAGTTTGGCCAATTCCAATCGACCCGGGTCCGGGAAGTCCATGATCACGACGTCGAAGGTGCCCTGTACATTACGCACGAAGCCGTCCGCGTCAACATGAAAAAGATACACGTCCGCCACGTGTCCCCGCCTGGGTTCGCCGATGTTGTGGGTGCGACGCGCGCTCTTCTGCAACAGCGGAACCAATCGGCCGGGCTTCAGTCCGCCGGCCGGCACCAAAGCTACCCGGGCGTCCCGGAGCGAACCGCGATTCAGACGCGTCATGGCCGGATGCGTGGCCGCGATGCGCGTGACGGCCGGATCGATGTCCACCAGCACCACTTCCCGCACCTCGGGGTATTTGAGGACTTCCCTGACGGCCAGACCATCGCCGCCGCCCAGCACCAGGACGCGCTTACGTCGAGAAGCCAGGCTCATGGGCACGTGCACGAGAAAGTCGTGATAGATGTGTTCATCCAGGGACGAAAACTGCAAGTTTCCATTCAGGTACATATTCAGTCGCGGACCGCGATTGGTGAGCACGACGTGCTGGTACTTCGTGGTCTGACGAAAGATGATCGGATCCCGGTAGTAGCGCTGTTCCAGATACCGGGTCCAATCGTTGGCGAAAATCAAACCCAGCACCAGGGCCGGAAACAAAAGCAGCATGCCGCCGATGATGGCTCGGCGAAATTTCAATAGATGACGAAAGTACAGAAAGCCCACCAGGGCGATGCACAGATTCGTGATGCCCAGTAAAAAACCGATGCGGGCCAGCGAAACGCGCGTCAGCAGAACGTAGGTAAATAGAAACGCCCCCAGCAAACTGCCGATGTAGTCGACGCTCAAAATTTCCGAGAGGTTCGTGCGCAGGGACGCGGAATACTCATTGTTGATGCGGATGAGAATGGGAATCTCCATGCCGATGCACGTCCCGATCAAAAACGCGAAACCGTAGAGAATGATTTCAAAGGATTCCCAGTAGGAGAAGGCGGCGTAAATCGCCAGGGCGCTGAAACCGCCCAGCGCGCCCAGTATCAACTCCAGCCAGAGAAACGCGTCCATGAGATTGGAGCTGATGTTTCGCTGCACAAGAGCACCGACGCCCATGGCGAACAGCATCAGTCCGATGATGATGAAAATTTGCTCATGGGAAGTACCCATGATGTTGTTTCCAAGTACCGAGAGGACGTATTCGTAGATTAATCCGCAAGCGCCCATGACGAGCATGGACAGGATCAAAATGAAGCGCGAAATGGCGGGCTTCAAGGACAGCACCGCCGTATTTTCCCTGTTTGAATCCGTAGACATGGAATCGCCCGCGCTCACGCGGGCCGTATGCGATTTGGCGAAATCATTGCGTGAACCAGAACGCCGACTAGAACGCGAAGAAGAGGATCGTCGCCATGCCGATCAATATGGCGCCTTCCAGGTAGGCGGCGTTGATGTTGCGGTCATTGGCGATTTCATGACTCAGGGTCGAGCGGGGCATGAAGAAGCGGTCCACCAGGATACGCAGCAGGAAGAGCACGAGAAAACCCAGCAAGGACCAGATGGCGAACTTACTCAGGTTTGAAACCCAGCTTTCAAAGTTACCGGCCACGGCCTTGAATTGGATCAAACCGATGGCCACCAGGTTGCCGCCGAAGGCCACGCCCGCCGGCACGTTGTCGCGCTCGATTTCGTCGTGAATGTCGTAGGAACAAATCAATTGATAGAACTTGCTGTAAATTACCAGCACCAGTTGCCCCAATCCGAACAGAGCCGCGGCCGCGACCGCTCCAAACCACCAGGGCCCGGGCGATTTACCGCTGATTGCCCCGGCGATGACGAAGGCCGAGGCCACATAGGAACCGAATTCAACCGCGCCCGTACCCGCGTTGCGATCCTCGATGATCTCCTTCTTAACGTCGAACTTATGGAGGACGAGTTTCGCCACGACCACGCGCGCGATGTTCAGGGCGACAATGCCGCCCACGGAGTAGCCCAGCACTTCCGCCAGTTGCAGCAGGAAGAACGACGACATGAGATTGCGCACCTGCACGTTGTCCGCGGGGTCGTACATGGCGCCGATGAAGATCACGATGACGCCGATGTAGTAGCCGGTCAGGGACAAACCCAGGGCCGAGTTGTCCTGGTTGGTAAGTTGATCCGAGATACTGTAGGGCGTGAACAGATCCTTGATGATGCCCGCGAAGGCCAGCGTGATGACGCCGAGCATTACGAAGGCCAGTCCGGCGGGCAGAGTGGAAAGTACGATATTTAGTTCTTCAAGCATTGTGAATTCCCTTCATGAGTTCCGGCGATATTATTTCCCGTAGCGCCCCGAGCTGCCGCCGGAACGATACCCGCGATACGAACTGGAGCCGTAGCTTGTTCGCGGCTTCATGGCCGCGCGATACGTCAGATAGGATCCCGAGGCTACGTACTTCGCCTTTTTGTACAACGACCGGGTGCCGATGCTGTCGGTTCCGAACTTCTTAAGTTTACCCGAGCCGCCGAAGAAAGCGCGCCCGGCCTTATTGCGCACCTTGAAGTTCGTGAACATGTTCTTCGTCAGCTTACGCAGGGCCAGACCGCCCAGCCCCATGCCCGCGGCGATGTAGGCGTACTTCTTATTGAATTTCCATTTCTTACCGAAGCTCCCGCCGCCGCCTTCGTCCCAGCCGCCGAAGTCCTGAACTTCCTTGTCGTTAACCCATTCGCCGAAGTCGGGATTGTTCACGTAGTGAAAACCGAAGGGCGTCGCCACTTTCTTCGTCTCCGATTCGTATTTGCCCATGGGCTTGAACTCCACGCTCATGCCCAGCAGATCCAGGCTCTTGACGAATTCGGCGCGGGGAATGGAAACCCACTCCTCGGTGATCTCGGGCTTACGGCGATTCTTCGTAATCTTATAAGTCTTGTATTTCGCGAAATAGGAAGGGGAACCGGTGCGCTTCTCCAGATCCACGAGCACCTTGTCCCGGGAGTAGTAAAGCTCATCGAGTTTTTTCTCCAGGTCGGTTGCCTTTGTTTCCAGCTCCTTGCGATTGCGCGCCAGGTTCTCCGAGGACTTGACCACTTCGTCGATGTTGACGTCGTCGAAGGAAGTCTTGCCCGCCGCGGTCTGAATGCTCGTCAGCCATTGACCCGCATTGCTGCTCGTGGTAGTCAAAGCCGCCAGCCGCGTTTGAATGTCCCCGGCCTTGTCTTTAAAATCCTTCGACGCCTTACGCGCCGTGGAAGCTACGCGGCCGCCGGCGCGTCGTTCGATGGCGTCGTGGTTTTCTTTGGCTTCCTTCAATAACTGTTCACGATTTTCCTTAAAGAAGACGGCGCCCTTCACGGAACCGTGCAACTTAATGCTGGCTTCCAGCACGCGACTCCGCAGGGTCTCCACCTTGCCGAGAATTTCGGTCAAGCGGGCCGCGTCTTCTTCCCGGTCCCGATCGTAGAGTTTTTTGCCTTCGCCGTCGATGAGCGTCCGGGCTTCCTTAAAGCGAGCTTCCAGGGTCTCCAGGCCCTTGATCCAGTTCCTGGTTTTGTCCAGCTCGGTCAGGTAATCCTTGGCCTGGACGGTCTCTCGAACGTATTTGGCCCGGGTTTCGAATTCCCCGGAAAGTTTGATCAGGCGAGCCTGCTCGACGCGGTACTGGCTACGGACGGTGGGCGGAAGCTTGCCGCCGAAAAATCCGCCGATCACCACGATGACGGCCAAAATCAAAAATCCCGTCAGGGCGAGCATGATGTATTTCTTCATTTCGATAACCTGCTGTAGTCGTTCGAACTATTCATCCGGCGGGCGCCGGGGATGATTCCGTTATTATGGTTCCGTTATGCCAATATCCGAAGTCTATCGAGATTCCAGGGCTTGTGTCAAGCGCTACCGAATCAAATGTGCTTCAAAAGATCATCCGGATCCGTCGTTTCATCGAATTCCTGGCGGCAGCGCCGACAGATAAAGTGGACCTTGTTGGGCTTGACCGTGGCGCCGGTGAGCATGGCCATCCAACCCCAGAAGCCGTAATCGCCCTTTGTTTCCGTATCATGGTGATTGCGATCGTGCCCGCAGGAGCAGACCGGCAAGGATGAAGCGCCCGCGGCTCCCGATATTTGTCCTTCGTTTTCCATGAAATACCGTACCCTGAATGCTTAAATTCGGATACCCCCGGTAGCCGATATAATAAAGCAGTACGCGAGCAGAGGCTGGGTACGCGCCCGGAATTACAAGTGGAATTCGAACAAAGCGCGACCACCCCGATTCCGTCTAAAAAATAGTTTGTCATGGAAACCAGGAAGCACGATACTTGGATGAATCTCTAATGTCGCGGGTCTTCGAAAACATCAAGCAGTACGCTCCGAATTTGCTGCTGGATCGCCTTGCCCAGGATCCTTCTCGGACCGCGGCTCCTATCTCCGAAAGCTTTCCGGCGGCCGTCATGTTCGCCGATATTTCGGGCTTCACCCAGTTGACGGAACGCTTTACCAGGGGAAACCCGGAGGGCGTGCGGGAACTGGCCAATGTCCTGGACATTTATATTGGTAAGCTGGTCGAATTGATCAATGGCCACGGCGGAGACGTGGTGAAATTCGCGGGTGACGCCCTGTTCGCCGTATGGCGCTCGGATGTCGCCGGTTTGCCCCTGGAAACCCACCGCGCTACGCGTTGCGGCCTCATCATTCAGCAAAAACTGCACAATTTCAAGGTCGCCAGCGGCGTGAACCTGTCGCTTACGGTCGCCATCGGCGCGGGCGAACAACTGCACTCCCTGCATCTGGGCGGGACCTTCGAGCGCTGGGAACTGCTCATCGCCGGGGACCCCATGAACCAGGTGGGGGCCGGCAGCAAAATCGCCGAACCGGGTCAGGTGGCCATTTCTCCCCAGGCCTGGAAGTACCTCCGGGACATCGGCGGCGGTACGCCGGCCGGCAACGGCAAGTTCCTGCTGAAGGAGACGGACATCAGCGTGGCCCTGGCCAAGCCGGACGTTCCCATCGAGGCCGAGCAGGCCCTGCGTTCCTACGTACCCCGCGCCATCATCACGCGCCTGGAAGAAGGCAAGGACGCCTGGACCGCCCAGCTAAAACAGGTTACCGTCCTCTTCTTGAAAGTTACCGGCTTCTCCTATACTTCCGAAACGCCGCTGGACGACGTTCAGAAAATCATGAAGGTCATGCAGAATAGTCTGTATTCCCATGAGGGCAGTATTAATCGCTTCGGCGTGGACGACAAGGGCGCCATCCTCCTGGCCGCCTTCGGGTTGCCGCCCCTGGATCACGACGACGATCCCCTGCGCGGCGTCTACGCGGCCAATGACCTGCGTCAGATTCTAACGCGTATTGGTCGCGGCTGCAAGGTGGGCATTACCACCGGCACGGTTTTCTGCGGCACGGTGGGTAATACCATTCGCGCGGAGTACACCATGCACGGCTGGCAGATCAACCTGGCCGCGCGCCTAATGCAGGCCGCCGACACCATTCTGTGCGATGAGAAAACCTACGAGCTTTCCCACGATAAGGTGAAGTTTGAAAAGCAACCCCCGCTGAAGGTTAAGGGTCGCGATGAACCGGTCACGGTCTACAAGCCCATCTTCTAATTCGGCTCTCTAAACGCGCGGGCGTCGCGCATTCATGAATCGCTCGTGATCAATCGCCCGAGGCGATTTCCTTCTTATACTTCAGGCGACCCTTCTTGCCGAAGCGCTTCACCAGAATGGTGATGACGATGAGCAAAAGGGGCGGCAAACCCAGCACCAGCGCGGGCACCCAGCGTTGGTGGTAGACGGCGATTCCGGCCAACACCAGCAGGGGTACGACGACGATGATCGCGACGATCAAACCGATAACGGCTCCCACTTTCGAATCGCTTTTGCGAACTTCCTTGTCGGTTAGTTCGCCTTTGGCCGCGCGCCGACGACTCACCAGCACGCCGATGAGGATCCCGATACCGGCCAGCAGGCAGATTGTGGATGGTATGATGACCTGGCCCACCTTATCCGCGGGCACGAGGAAAGCCGCGCCGAGAAACGAGCCGCCCAGCCAGGTGAAAAGAAATCCGACGTACAGGGACATGGATTGCTTCAGGGGATCCGCGCCGCGTTTCGCGCGCACGTAAAACCAGATCAACATGGCGGATAGAATCGCCATGCCGGCGGGGAAGGAATACAGGGCGTAGAGCTTCGCGCCCGTGAAGTTCACGAAGAGCATCAACGCGCCCAGCCCGAACAGAATGCCGGCTACCAGAAATCGCTTCGGCCCCTTGATTTTAGTTCGCATCGCCTTATAGGCGTGGGAATCGCCGCGGCGATCAAGAAAAATATTAACGGAAATCGCGAATCCCATGGGGCACGGCGCCCTACCGAAAACGGCGCGACCGCGGGGGTCGCAAGGGATGATTAAATTAGAGGGATGAGAGAAAAGTTCCTCCCCGGGCGCCGAGCGCCTCGGGGAGGCAAGGGTTCTTCTGACACAAGAGCTATACTAAATTCAAGATTCCCGACTCAAAGCGAATCCTTTACGCCGTTCTCGGCGTATACTGAACGAATAATTTCCGACATCTGCCGTCTTTGCGTGGGCGTGAGCACCTTCACGAACTCCACGACGTGTTCCGATACCACGACGCGCTTCTGGACTTCGTCGCGGCTGATTTTTCGCAGCAAACCCTTGATGCGGCGGGGGTTCAATTCCGCTTCTTCCATCTCGGCGATGATGGCGTCCTGACGCAGTTGGCGTTGCTGCTTGATTCTTTGGATGCGCCCGCGCAGACTTCGTTGCAGGCCATGGTATTTTTTTTGCTGACTTACGGACAATCGCAACCGGGCGGCCAGCTTTGCCGCGCGGGCCTCGGGGGTATTGGATTGTTTCTTGAGCACGCGGCTTCGATAGAAACCCAGCGCGAAAAAGAAATTAAAGCACAGCGAAATGGCAAGGCCTATGGATAGAATATTGCGTTTCATTCGGCGACCCCCAGTTCATAACCCACGGGCATCAGGTCCGGCGCGCGACGACCTTCATCCACGGAGAACAATAAATCCGGACGCGAGATTTCCTTTTGCGTTCGGGCCATGCGACCTTCGTCTCCGGTTTCCTCACCGATGGTGAAACCGAAATATCCCACGAAGCTCATGAGTAAAATGGCCGCCGCCCAGATGATGCCCGACCAGACGCCGCGTCGTTCCAGGGCGTTCCCGGATGCTTGCACGCCGAAGATTCGTTTCAGAAGGGACTCCGCCGGGACAACGGCGTTTTCCGCGGAACCGGCGGCGATTTTCGACGGGAACTCCTCGGGGGCCGCGATGGCCGCGCGAACGGCGGCATGGGCCCGCCCCATGATATGCGCCGGCATGATGGACGGCTCGTCATCGGTTGCATCCAGGATGGCGCGCATATCCCGCATGATTCGCAGACCCGCGGCGGAACCGGCCAGATAATATTCCATTCTCTCGGCGGCCTCGCCCTCGGATTCACGATCCAGATATGCGGCGATTTCGTCGGCGTCGGGTGCGCTCAAGCGCGATCCGTCCGCGGACTTTTCCGCCAGGTAGGCCTTCCAGAGTTTCTTTTCTTCAACTTCCCGGGAGTTCATAAACACGACTCACTCTCTATTTTTATGGTTTTCATCATGAAGATCTTTGCTTCAATTTTTTAGTTTAATTCGAGCCGACCCTTCATCCGGCCTCACCCGTTATACGGGTCAAATCGCCCGCGTATCCCTCTTCGGCCGGTGGTTTAAAATAATTCCGCAATCTTGTCAGAGCTTTGTGCTTGGCGCTCCGAATGGTCTGTTCCTCGACTCCCAGCGTCTGGGCCGCTTCCGAAACGGTGAGCTCTTTATCAAACAGCAAATGCAGAACCAGCTTCTGGCGGGGAGACAGCAACTCCTCCGGAATTTCCAGATCCGGCGCCTGAGGTTTCTCCGGCGCGGGCATGTCCTGAATCAGCTCTTCGGCACCGGGCACTTCCGGCTTCAGGGCTCGTAGAAAGTCGATGGCGGCGCTGCGCGATACTATGGAGAGAAAGGTAGCCGGAGCGCTTTTGGACGGGTTATAAGAACGCAGAGTGCGATAATCGTTCTTGATCAGCCGGACGAAGACTTCCTGTACAATGTCTCCCGCGGAGTCGATATGCTCAACTCCACTGTAGACTCGCAGAGTCTTTTCCACCGCGCTGTAGATGACCGGAGCGTACCGTTCGGTAAATTCACTCCAGGCCTCCGTGTCGCCAAGAACCAGACGTTCAATACTATCCGTCATATATTTACAGCCGCCCGAGCCATGGGCGTCCAATCTATATACGACTTTGCCGGCCTTCATGTCCCCGAAAAATTGAAATTTCGACGAAAATGAATGAAAAAAACGGGCAAAGCGCCGGGGCTCGGTCGCGGTTTCTTATTGTATGCCGTTTTAGACGCGTTTTGAAGCGGAAGGGTTCAGGGGGAGAGGGTCTAAAGGTTGAAGGGTCGAAAGGTGAAGGGTTCAAGGGTGAAGGGTGAAGGGTCCAAGGGTGAAGGGGAAACGGTTTAAGGGGCGGAAATGAAAAGGGCTCCGTACAATGACGGAGCCCGCGCTTTCGGTATTGTCTCTGTGATGAGAACCGAAATTACTTCGCTGCTACCAGACGAATCTTCAGCAGGACTTCCTTGCGAATCAGGTTGTCCGGTTTGCCCGGGTAAACGATTTTGAAGTCGAAGCGATTGATGCTGAAATTCGCCGTAGCGACTTGTACATCACCCTCTTTCTTAACGGTCAGGGGAAAGGAGATGCCTTTCGTAACGCCGCGCAGGGTCAGGTCACCGGCAACGGTGTAGCTGCCGTCGGCGCCCTTGGTGATCTTGTTGGCCACCAGGGTCGTTTTGGGATGCGATTTCACGAAGAAGAAATCCTTGGAAAGCAGGTGCCCGGTCAGTTTCTCGCTGTCGGACCACAGGCTGCTCATGTCGATTTCAAGGCGAAGCGCTTTCAAATCGCCCTTGGCGTCGAACCACGCCTTGCCGTCGAATTTCTTGAAGCCGCCGTCGTGCTTGCTGGTAACTTTCGCGCCCAGCCAATCCAGCTTGGACTTCGCCGCGTCGACCGCGACCAGTTTCAATCCATCGGTTTTCAGAGCGGCCGAAGTGGGCGCTGAAATTTTGGCGGCCGGAGCAGCGTCGATCATGCGATCGGTCTCGCTCTTGCCGCAGGCGGATAGGGTCAGGGCGCCGGTGATGCCCAGAACCATAAGCGGTATAAATACTTTTTTCATCTGGAAAATACTCCCTCTATAGCTTTATTAAGTGCTCGGACCACCAATCCTACCCAGGCCTTGTTCGGCGAGAAGTTTTCCAGCCCATGGCCGCGGGTCTTTCAGTTGACTTGTTGCTCCAGAGCCGGGGTAAGGGTATCGAATACTTATTTCAGAGAGGAATCGCTCCGGATGTCTCAAGAATCAAATCAGACGCGCATACCGACTTTGATCGGCCTGGTCTTCGCCCTGGGGGGTGTCGTACTGGCGGCTTTGCTTGTATGCAAGCACATGTTCCCCGAACTCTGCAGCGGTTCCGCCGGCTGTAAGATTGGAGCCATCGACGGTTGCAAGGAACTGGGGCAAAGCAAATACTCCAAGATCCTGGGCGTGCCCATCGCCCTACCCGGACTGTTCTTCTATTCCTTGATTACGGTGCTGTTCACGCGCCTGCTGACGCTCAAGGACGAAACCCTGCGCCCCGGTCTGGTCAACTTGATTCTAGCCCTGGCGGTCTTCGCCGTGGTATTCGATCTAACCCTGGCCTATATCAATTTCACGATTCTCGTGGTGCCCTGCCTGTATTGCGCTTATACCTACATCGCCACCCTGGGCATCTTCGTCGCGGCGCTCCTGCTCTACTTCAAGGTCGGCCGAACGTCGGAGGCCATCGACTGGTCGCCCGTCCTCAAGACCGCGGCCACGCAGGCCATCACCGCCGTAGTTATTACCGCGGTCATCTCGCTGGGTCTCTACCTGGCCGGTCGCATGTCCGGTGGGGGCCCGCGCGGCGGTCACCACGGACATAGTCACGGGCACGACCATGGCCATGATCACGGTCACGATCACGGCCATGGCGGCGGACACGGTCACGCGCCGAAACCCGTACCGCTGATCAAGGCGGACCAGGTGAAGCAGCGCCTGGCCACCTTGCGCGGCGCCAAGAAGTTCAATCTCAATATCAAAGGGCTGAACAACACCGAAGGTAAGAAGACGGCTTATATCCTGATTCAGAAATTCGCGGATTTAAGATGCGGTCACTGCTATACCAGCGGCCACCTCCTACGCGAAGCTCTCAAGCGCTGGCCCGGACGCATCAAGGTTTACTATCGCCACTTTCCGCTGGACGGTACCTGTAACAAAGCCGTCGGTCAGGGCGGCAACGGCGAATCCTGTATCGGAGCCCAGGCTTCCCTGTGCGCGGCCGACCAGGGCCTCTTTCCCCAGGTCTATCACGGCATTTTCGAGTTTCTGCCGGCGCGAACGCCCATCAATCCCGACACTTTGCGTCCCCTGACGAAGCGGGTCGGCGGCGATTGGTCGAAACTCCTGAGCTGCATGGGTTCCGCCCGGACTCAGTCTCGCCTGAATCGAGACATCAAGGACGCGCTCACCGTGGACGTGCGCTCGACGCCTACTCTGCTGGTGCAAGGCCACCTGGCTTCCGTGGGCACGCCCAAGCGGGACTTCTTTATGCAGACCCTGGATGCACTGGTATATGAAAAAGAAGGCGGAGCCGCCTTCGAGGAATTCAAGAATCGCAAGCCCTGAGAAACCCCGGGTGACATTGCCGATAATGAGGACAAGTTCATGATGAATCAATTAAGCAAAATTTCCAACGTCAAATCAAACCGCCCGCTCCTGGGAGCAACGGCGGCCATGCTCATAGCCGCCGCGGCGATGTTCTCCGCGGGATGCGGTTCCGATGCCGACGTGGGCGGGCTTTTGCCCGCGGCGCAGGTAAAGGATCGCCTTTCGGAACTGCGCGCCCTGAAGAAAGTACCCCAGGACACGCGTACGCTCTCTTCCGTAACCGGTAAGGATTCGGCCTACATCACGATTCACAAGTTCGCGGATTTTCGGTGCGGTCACTGTCTGAATACCTCGACCATCCTGGAAGAAGCCAAAC
>CAZGYS010000022.1:0-23213 GCA_964530305.1 uncultured Leptospiraceae bacterium | reverse complement strand
GGCCGGCCACCGACCTCTCGTCGTCGTCGTGGGCGTGGTGCCCCGGGCGACCTCGGATGTCGGTGAGCCACTATCGTCCCCTCCGAACCCGGTGCGGGACCGGGTGCAGAGGTGAGCATGTACTCGACGATCGTGGTGGGCACCGACGGACTGGCGACGCTCACGATCGCGTTGCCCCGTACGGCGATCGCGGCGTCCTCGAGGGGAGCCGTACCGGTCCCGTCGATCAGCGTGAAACCGAAGAGGAACCCGAGCCCCAGGAAGCGGCCATCGGTCAGGCTACGGAGGACGATGCTCCGGGAGAAGGCGTCGAGGCCATTTCCGGCCTGGAACCCCTGGAGGACGAAGACGACGAAGTCGAGGTCTCCGACGAGCCCAAGCCGCCGCCGCAGGAAATTCACGGCGTCCTGGAACTCAAACCGCCCGACGAAGACGACGCGCCGTTCCTGACGTTGACTTACGACTTCGCGAAGATACCGGACTCCTTTCAGTTGAGTCGCGACTATCACACCATGGAGTACGCTTACTACAAGTACAAGCCCATGCTGGTGAAGGCGCAGGAGTTCACGCGACGCAAGATGCTCAAGAACGCGCTCAACTATTATCGCGTAATCAAATCGCAAAATATTCCGCCGGAATTCAAACGCATGATCAACCGCAATATCCAGGACATCACCGAATACCTGGAGAAATTCCTCATGAGCCGCGGTTGACGCCCGAGCCCCGCGCGAATTCCCTGATCCCATGGAGCAACTCTGGCGCAACATCTGGATCAGCGTCCCCGGTCTGACCGTCTTCGCCTATCTGGCCGGCGTCCTGCTCTACGCTCGCCTGCCCATCTTGAGACGCTTGCTGATTCCCCGGGCACTCATCAGCGGCATCATCCTGCTCTTGCTGGGGCCCGAAGTCCTCAACATCGTCGGTGACGCGCCCTACGCCGCCTGGAAGAAATGGCCGGGCTTTCTCATCAGTTTGCTTTTCGCGGGCCTGGTGCTGGGCGGCTCAACGGCGAAATCCGCGGGTGCCGCCTTGCCCGTCGTGCAGCAATCGCTCTACGTCTGGTTCCTGGCGCTGGGGCAACTGGCCGTGGGTTTCGTATGCGCGCTTTTCATTATCGTGCCGCTGGGCGGTAATCCGCTTGTCGCACACATCCTGGAGATCGGCTGGGTGGGCGGTCACGGTTCCGCCGCGGCGATGACCGGCGTCATGGAGAAACTGGGCCATCGCGAAATCGGCGACTTGAGCATATTCTCGGCTACCGCCGGACTGCTGCTGGGCGGCGCCGCCGGAATCATCCTGGTGAACTTTCTACGCAATCGCCATCGTCGGGACATTGACGCCCAAACCGCGGCAAACTTCCCCGACAAAGACAAAGGCGAAGGCGATTCGGCGAACACCACCGGCATCGCCGTTAAAAGCGCGGACAACGAATCCGAACTCGGCGGGCGACTCTACCTGGCCCTGGCGATGATCATGCTCTGCGTCTTCCTGGCCTATCTCTTCCTGGAAATTTCGTCCATGTTCACCGCCCACCTGGGCTACAAGGGAACATCCGAATTCCTGCGCGACTTCCCATTGTTTTCATTGGCGTTGCTGTTTGCCATTCCCCTGCGCGCGCTGGGAAGAACGGGACAAAACGGCTTCATGAACGAAGCGTTCGCTCACGAGGTGAATCGCATATCCGCCGTCGTGCTGGACCTGTTGATCATTGCCGCGGTGGCTACGCTCAAACTTACGGCTTTCGCGGAGCACCTGGGTACTTTCGCCATCATGATGACGGCGGGAATTACGTTTTGCGTTTTCACGGTGCTGGTGATAGCTCGCCGCATGCTGCCGGAAAAACTCTGGCTGGAACTGGGGGTCATGAATTTCGGCATGTCCACCGGCGTCACGGCCCTGGGCCTGGTCTTCGTCAAGAGTCTGAAGGGCCGCATCGGCTCCGAAGCCGCGCGCGTCTACGGCCTGGCCGCTCCCTTCTCGGCACCCCTCATCGGCGGCGGTCTGATTTCGTTCCTGCTGCCCAGACTTACGAACGAAGGCTACGGCTTCGCGATTCTAGCCGCGCTGGTCCTTGCCCTGGGCGTCTTGTTCGGCCTGGGCGTGCTGTTGAATCGCATCTCGCGGAGCTGAATTCGACGGCGAATTCGCGGGGGCCGCGCGAAAGACTTCCAGAATCACCGCGCCGAGAATAATCGCGCCGCCGATGATCGTCCGTGTACCGGGAATCTCATTTAGTAAAATGATCGCCAGCATGATGCTGTAAAGCGGTTGCATGCTGGCGATGATGCCCGCCGACTTCGCGCCCAATCGCCCCAGGCTCTTGACGAAAAGGGTGTGACCGCCGGCCGTGCAGACGACCGCCAGCACCAGCGCGTAGCCGGTATTCTTAAGATCGGGAACGGGATGATGAAAGAACAAGACGGGCGAAAGTACGAGCGCCGCGGTCGTGGTCTGGTAGAGCATGACCGTAAGCGAGGGGCGGCCATGGAGATACCTGCGCGTCATGATGTTTCGCAGGGCCAGGCACACGGCCGAGACCAAACCCACCAGTACGCCCCGCGTGGTATCATCGGCGATGTCCGGCGTGGGCACGAGCAAGGCTACGCCGCCCAGCACCGCCGCGGCGATGATCAGGTCCCCCGCCCGGGGGCGAACGCGCGACCACAGGGGCTCCAGCAACACGGTAAAAATCGGATACGTGAACAGCGAAATTACGCCCACGGCCACGCCCGCTACGCGAATGGACTCGAAATACGTAACCCAGTGCAGGGCCAGCAAGGTCCCCTGCGCCGCGGCATGACCGTATTCGCGCGCGCCCACAAGTGATGGTGCCCGGCGCGAAAGCAGCGCGAAGAGCAAAAGGAACGGAGCCGCCAGCAGGGTTCGCGCGAATATCGTGAAAGGCGGCGCCCACTCAATCACCCGGGCCAGGACTCCGGTCCAGGAGATCATGAACGTGGCCAGGTTGAGCTCCAGCACCGCCCGGCCATGGGAAACTTGCTTATTCATTGTTTTTCATTGCGCATCGGCGATGCCCTGCCTGCCGAAGGAACGTCGAATCGTATACACTCCCAGATAGATCAAGGGCGTATCGATCAGCGCCATGAGCAACTTGCATAGATAAACGGTGATGGTAATTTGAGCGATAACGGCGAAGGGCAACTTCCAGTAAAAGTGCAGAAAGATTCCGTTGACGATGATCGTGTCCACCAGTTGCGAAACGGCGGTCGAGCCGTTGTTGCGCAGCCAGAGGTGACGACCCTTCGTAATTCGGCGCCAGAAATGATACATGTAGTTGTCCGTAAGTTGCGCGCAGAGATAAGCCAGCATGGACGCAAACAGCAGAATACCAGGCGCGTCGAACGTAAACGAGTAGGCCGCCTGCGAAGCGGCCGCCTTCACGCCGGTCACATTGCCGGCCGCGTCTTTAAGTAATAAATCCGGATGAAAGTACTGCGCGTATTCCGGGCCCATGTTCCAGATGGGCGCCGGCGGCACTGCCTTGGCGATGACCAGCACCCCGAGCATGACCAGCGAAGCGAAAAACCCGATGAACACCATGAGGTCCGCGCGCTTATTGCCCCAGATTTCGGAAACGATGTCCGTGAACCAGAACGTCAGGGGATAAGTAATGATGCCGGTTGTAAGAATTAAACTGGATCCGAAGAACCCTTTGGGGAGCGTTTCGCCCAGGACGATGAAGAGCTTCGTGCCGATGATGTTCGTCAGCACGAGAATGGCCGTAAACATGGCCGCCAGAAAAACATAGAGTTTGTCCGAACGCGAAAGGGGCTGCTCATGAAACATGGTTCACTTCCCGCGCGCGCCCCGGGAATGTCCAATGCTTTTACCGGTTGGGCAGGTTGCGCGTTCGGAAATCCTTGACGCGTCCAGGGAAGCGACGAAGGCTTCCGTCATGGCAAGCGCATTAAAAAGGGAAATTGGTCTGGGGGGAGCCGTCCTCATGGGACTGGGTTCCATCGTGGGCACGGGCGTCTTCTTGAGTACGGGCCTGGGCGCGCACATCGTCGGATCCGGGGTCTTGATTGCAATTGCCCTGGCGGCGCCCGTGGCGATTTTCAACGGCCTGAGCTCCGCGCAACTTGCCGCCGTACACCCGGTCAGCGGCGGCACCTACGAGTACGGGTATCAATTCCTGAATCCCATGCTCGGTCATGCCGCCGGCTGGCTGTTTCTTTTCGCCAAGAGCGCCTCGGCGGCCACGGCCGCGCTGGGTTTCGCCGGTTACGCGGGGGGCTTTCTTTTCCCCTGGCTGCAGGCCGAGTTCCCCGATTCGCGGTTTATCGCCTGGTTCGCCTCAGACCCGCGCATCCTGGCTTATCTAATCGCCGTGCTCTGCGTAGCCGTCGTCTTCCTGGGCATACGCCGTTCCAACCAGGCCAATACGATCATCGTTTCAACGACCCTGCTTACGCTGACGGCCTTCACCTGTTTCGTATTTTTCGCATCGAGCGACACAACCGCGACGGTCGTTGATTTCGCGCGATTGCTGCCGGACTTTTCAGGCGAAGGTTCCCTGGCCGCGCTTTTTACGGCGACGGCCTTGATGTTCGTGGCCTATACCGGCTACGGACGCATCGCCACGCTGGGAGAGGAAGTCCGGGAACCGCGACGAGTCATCCCCCGCGCGGTAATCTTGACCCTGGCCGTAACCATGGTACTCTACATCGCGGTAACCGCCGCGGCGCAAGCCGTCCTGGGCGCGAAAGCCTTCGGCGATGCCGCCGTTCAAACGGGCGCGCCTTTGCAGGCGGCCGCCGGGAAACTAAGGAGCGGCTGGTTGGTGGTCGCCCTGAACATCGGAGCCTTAACGGCGATGCTGGGAGTGTTGTTGAACTTGGTGCTGGGTGTTTCGCGCGTGGTTCTGGCCATGGGACGGCGCGGAGACCTGCCGGGAGCTTTCGCGCGCGTGGAAGAAAGCGGCAACCCGGGCGCCGCGGTTCTCCTGACCGGTCTAATTATCGTCGTGTTGATTCTGCCGGGAAGCGTGGCAACGGCATGGTCTCTTTCCGCCTTCGGCGTATTAGTCTACTATTCCATTACGAATCTCGCGGCGCTGCGCATACCGGATGAACAGCGCCTCTATCCCCGGCTGATTTCCATTCTCGGTCTGGTCTCCTGCCTACTGTTGGCCTTTCAGGTGGATCGCTTCTCGCTGTTGACGGGGCTGGGAGTTCTGGTCGCGGGCGTGCTCTGGCATCTGGCGGCTCGGTGGAAACGACGCGAAGGTTAGAAAATATCGCTGGTCGCGATTCGTGAAGGAGCGTATACTTGCCCCATGGGAAATTTTTTTCTTACGGGACGTCTATTCATCGCCGCGACGATTGTATTTATGTTCACGAGCACGACCCAGGCTTATGAACGTTTTACAACCACGGCACGACTGATTCGCGGCGCTTCATACGTAGCCCATGTTCGCGTGAACGGGGGGCGACGCGTGCCCGGCGCCGGCCACGTGCGCGAGTATCGCCTGACGGTGCTGGAAAACTTCAAGGGTAAACTTTCCCACGGCGCGCGCGTACGGATTCCCGTCGCTTCGCGCATTGTACAGCCCAATGGAAAGCCGGACCCGGCGGGCAGCGAATGGATTGTAATCCTTGGGCGAAAGACTTCCGCGGGCGTTTATCCTCTGCGTTCCTTGAAGTGGGGCAAGATTGAGATCTATATCCGCGAATCCACGGGCCAAAAGATGCTGGCGCGCCGGCTCACGGGTATGGGACGCGGCCTGTTTTCCCTGGCTCGCTTTCGCGAAACGGTGAAACGGTGAAACGGTGAAACGGTGAAACGGTATAAGATGAACCAGCGCTCAATGGGGTTTCGAAAAAAAGTCATCCTGCTAATGACGTTATTGCTTTGCGCGCCGGCGATGCTCGCCTGGTTTTATTTTAACGCGTCCAATGGCGAACGCATGCAGTGGATTTTCGGCTCATCATGCAATACGGCTTCGCGACCTCTGCGCATCGTGGTCGACTCGGATACACCCGCGGCTTTTCAAACGAAACTTACGGAGTCCGGCGGCGTTATCGAGCAATGGAACAACCCCGCCGGCACTTTCATTAATCTCCTGGATACGACTATCGACACGGCCACCATGGACGCATCCGCCATCGCGGAATTCTCCAGGTCTCCCACGACGAATCGCATGTGGATTGCCTACGACTCCACCGGAGAACTCATCGCCGCGCAAGGCATTGATCCGGGCACGGTTCTAGGGGTGGCGTTTCCCCTGACGCCGAACGCATCGCGACCGCAAGACATCTGCGCCGCCATTATCATCATCAACGGCGCGCGTATTTCGACTACTTTCGCGACGCCGGCCCTCGGCTATAAAAAGACCGTGCTGCATGAAGTCGGACATGCCCTGGGTTTCGCGCATTCCGTGGCCGGGGCCAACGGCACGACGCACTCCCTGGTTCAAATCAACGACGGAACCTTCACAGGCGATGCATCCAAGCTACCAGTCATGTTTCCCTTTTCATTGGACGGCACCGACGGCAATTCAGCCAATCCGGAAACCTTGAACGCGGATGATCAAGCCGCGGCCATTACCGTTTATGGGCAATAGAATCCCAGGCCTCATCGCATGCGCGAGCCTCTTGCTTTTCGCGCTCGCGTGCGACTCCGCGGTCCTGAATCTGGACGGCAAGAATGATGATCGCGAAAGGCAATTGCGTTTGCTCGGCTTGTTCTTTATTGCCGTCAACCCCTGCACCACCGCCGTTTCGCCCGGCACGGGTAGCGCCGGATTTTCCGCGGGTAGTGTCGCCGGGTTCGGCTCCGTCAGCGGTCGCCTGCTGACCGCGACGGGCGCACCCGTGGTCAGTGCTCTGGTCACCGTGGACGACGGCGACGCGACGAATTCAATTTTCTACTCGAGCCATACCAGTATCAATCGAGACGGGTCCTTTACCGTCGCGGGCATTCCGGCCGGCTCCGGCTATCGCGTCAGCGTCGAACCGGTTAACCCGCTGTACGCGAATCGCATTACCACGCACATCGATTGCTTTGAAACGCCGGCGTCTTTCACAGAAGGGTTTTACTCGGGCGCGGATTCAGTCATTACGACGACGTCGGGTTCCGCGGCCGGTTTTAGTTTAAGTAGCACGGAGAGCCGCGACCTGGGAACATTTCGGATTCTGGAATAGCCTCGCCTCGTCTGAGAACGCGCTTTCGGTACAGTACACCTTAACCCCCGATTGAGCGGGTGGGAGGAGTGGCGGAGGGCCATTGGAGAGATGGTGCGCGCGGGTTTGGGGCTCGATGGAGCGAACCGAGCGCACCCCGGAGAGCGTCCGTGTATCATGAAAAATTTTCCCGGTCAAGCAGGAAATGTCTCACCCTTGTGCCATACTGTAACCTGGGGCGGTCTAATCTTCGAAAATCGCGTCGCGCATATTCGCGCCATCGAGAATGGCGCCGTCCAGTTTGGCGCCGCGAAGGTCCGCGTACTGGAGATCGGCTTCAAAGAGATTCGCGTCGCGCAGATCGGTATTGGTGAAGACGGCGTACTTCAGGTTGGCATTGTTCAAGATGACGCCGCGAAGATCAGATGAGACGACCCGGGCGCCCTGGAAGTTGGCGTGGTGAGCCGTGGAGCCGCGCAACGTCGTATTGGACAGGAAGGCCCCCTGGAAATTCGTCTGGTCCAGAAAAGCCATGCTCAGATCGGCTCGCTCCAGCAGGCAGTGCACGAAGACGGCGCGGCCGGCGCGAATTTCCTTCATGCGGGCGCCGCGAAGATCGACTTTCTCAAGTCGCGCAAGCTTGAGGATGGCGCCGGACAGGTCGGCATTGGTGAAGTAGGAGCCCGAAAGATTCGCGGACGAAAGGTCGGCGGTCTCCAGGCTGGCGTTCTTGAGGGAGACGTCGTTCATGTGCGCCGAACGAAACTGGGCGCCGACCAGGCGAGCGCGGTCCAGGTTCGCGGCGCGAAAGTCGGCGTAACGTAGACGGGCGTCGGTGAGGTTGGCGCAAGCGCCTTCGCGCTCATCGCTTTCCAACCAGGTCTGGTGCGCGCGAAGAATCTTGTCGAGCTCCTCCTGCCCGAGATTTTGATTAGCCACGGCGTGCTCCGGTTTTCTTTTGGACGGTCGACTTCTTCTTTGCCGCGGCTTTCTTTTTGCTCCGCGATTTCTTTTTTGCGGCGGGCTTCTTTTTCAACGCGAGTTTCTTTTTCGGCGCCGGTTTTTTCTTCACGACCTTCTTTGTCTTTTTGACGGCGGCTTTTTGCCTGGTGACGGTTGGATGCTCCTCGGCACCCAGTTCGATGCGTTGCTTGCGGGGCATGCCGGCCACGACCAGATCATAAGACTCGTCGATGAGCTGCTTGACGAAATCGCCCTTGAGCGCGCCTTCCAGGGACACCGTGTTCCAGTGTCGTTTGTTCATGTGATAGCCGGGTTGAATCTCCCGGTGGCGAATGCGCAGAGCCAGGGCCCGTTCGGTCTCACACTTGAGATTGATGGAAACGAAATTCTCGCGATTGGCGAGGGCGAACATTTTGCCCGCGACCTTGAAGACGACGGTACGGGCATCAAAGGGATAGGTCTCCTGGACGCCCTTTTTTGCCAGGCAGTATTTCTTGAACTCGGCCAGCTTCACGCGCCCCTCCCCTGCCCGCGCCGGCGAGCACGAAAGACATTGGAGGGGAACGGGAAATATTTACAAAGGTTTTTTTAGTTTGCGGTTCGCTCTCAAGCCCCGACGGCGGAGGCCAGGTCACCAACGGACACGCCCGCGGAACAACGAACAATCACGGTGAATCGCCGGCGAGAATCGCCCTGGGCATATTCGGCGCTGAAATCATTGGCGCCCAGAACGCGCTTGATGCCTTCGTCGATATCGCCTTTTACGGCTTCGTAGGTGGACGGGTCATTGGGGGCCAGCAGGCGATCATTCACGACGATTTCAATTTCGTCGGTCTGAAACTTGACCTTGCCCTTCCAGAGTTCGTCTTGCTCAAGCAGATCGGCCGCGCGCACGGCCTGACCCAGCGCATGGGCAATTCGGTCCGCGTTGGCACCTTCGCGCTTAACTTTCGCGTTATACAGAAGACCGGGGCGATTTTCCGCACCGATGTCGATGCTGTAGCTTGCCTCATGGCCGATGACCATGACGCCCGGCCCCAGGGGCACGTGCGCATAGTCGGCCACGTCGATGAGCATCTCGGGCGTTTTCTTTTCGCGAATCCAGCGATGAAAGATGAGAATGGATTCATCCAGGCGCGGCTCCGCCGGAGCCGCCATGTGAATCTTAACGTTTATGTGTTGTAGTTCCATATTCAATTCCGAAAAAGTCTCGCTCGGGACGTTTAGTTCGCCCCCACGGGCACGGCGATCTGGTTCATGCGCTGATAGCACGCATGGGTGGCCTCGACGAACAGACCGGCTTCCTCCAGGCGTTGACGCGCGGTTTCTTCCGTGTAGGGTTCATTGGCCGCTTCCAGCGCCGCGAAGAGGTAGTTCGCGAATTTGCCCTTCGCGTAGGGATCGAAGAACAGCTCGGTATCGTAGAAGCGTTTGCGAAACTCTTTCGAGATGATCTCCGCGTCCTCGGGTACGTCCAGGTAGCTGAGCTTAACCAGTGATTTGGCGGCGTGCACCATGCTCATGTAAGCACCTTGTCCGGCGCCCTGAATGTCCTTCGCGTCCATCTTAACCTGGGATTCGAACAGCTCGCGCTCCACGGCGGCCAGGTCGAAATCGATCAGGGAGACGACTTCTCCCGCGCATTCGCCCACGCCCATGTCCCCGATGGAATATTCGCGCGGGTCGCCCCAGTCGCTGTAGTAGGATTTGTCCTCCGCGTAGTCGGGCACCTTCGTCAGGTCCTGGAGCATATTCTTGATTTCGGCGCGGCCGATACGCTTGCAGAAATCCTGAAAACTCTCCTCGGCCTCTTTCTCTTCGCGAAAGCGTTTGGCCATGAGCTTGACCACGTCGGGAATATTCTTCGAGGGAATGGCGACGATGGGCATCCCGTAGGAACCGCCATTGTTGGTCCACTGCCCGCCCAGCACTACCTGGAAGTGAGGCACGGTGTGAGAGCCGACTTTTCGGCTTACGCCGTAAAAACCCAGATCCGAAACGTGGTGCTGACCGCAGGAGTTAAAACATCCGCTGATCTTAATGCGCAGCTTGCGAATGACGTCGTCGACCTGGATGTCGCCCGTTTCAAAACGCTTGCGAAGCTCGCCCGCCAGACCGCGCGAAGCGGAGATACCCAGCTTACAGGTATCCGTTCCGGGGCACGCCACGATGTCCGTGATGGACTCGGCGCCGATTTCGCCGAGACCCGCCGCAACGAGCTCCTCGTAGAGCGCCGGCAGATCCGAATCGCTTACCCAGCGCAGCACGATATTCTGCTCCACGGTCAATCGTACGGTATCCTTCACATATTTGCGAGCGATGTCGGCGATGACGCGCATCTGGGGAGAAGTAGCGTCTCCCAGCGGCAGCTTGGCGGTTACCGTGGAATAGCCCGCCTGACGCTGGCTGTAGATGTTGTGCTTCATGAACTCATCGAATCCCGCGGGGCGATGACCATTCACGCTGCCCGGGTCCTTGAGAGGCTTCTCTTCGTATTCGTAAACCTTGTTCAAGAACTCGGCCCAGCGATCATCGTGCACGAGAATTTTGCGTTCTTCCTCGATGAGCTTACGGAATTCGTCGGCGCCCAGTTTCTTCACCAGGAATTTAATACGGGCGCGGGCGCGATTTTTCTTTTCTCCCAATCGCGCGAAGACGCGGGACACGGCCTGCGTCATGGGCAGCAATTCTTCCTCGGGCAGAAAATCGAAGATCAGTTTCGCGTCGTGGGGCACGGCGCCCAAGCCGCCGCCTACATAGTAGGCGAAGCCGCGTTTTTCCTTGCCATCCACGACTTTCGTTTTGGCAATCAGACCCAGGTCGTGAAGATTCGTGAGACCGCAGGCGTTACCCGCGCATCCGGAAAAAGCCACCTTGAACTTACGCCCGAAGTCCTGCACGTCGGGATGACCCAGGAAGTATCGCGCCAGCATATTGGAATAAGGCGTTACGTCGAAAGTCTCGGTATGGCAAACCCCGGCGATGGGGCACGCCGTGACGTTGCGCACGGAGTTACCGCAGGCTTCGCGGGTGGTGATGCCCACGGCCGCCAGGCGACGAAACATGGCCGGCGTGTCCTCGATATGAATGAAGTGGAGCTGAATGTCCTGACGCGTGGTAACATGGGAAATGCCGTCGGAGTATTCCTCGGCCAGGTCCGCGATGACTTCCACCTGCTCGGCCGTCATGCCGCCGAAGGGAATCTTGATGCGCAACATGCCGGGGGCGTCCCAGACGGTCTCCGGTCCCTTCGTCAAATCTCCCGAGGGGAATTCAAGGCGACGAGTCTCGACGCCGTCATTGCGCTGACCATTGTCATAACGCTGACCGTACGCGCCGCGGCGCAGCCTGGTCTCGGCGAAGATTTTCTCGTCGAGCTTCCCGTCCTTGCGAAACTGAATCTCGGTTTCGAAAATGTCGATTTCGCGCATGAGCGCGGCATCGGAATCGCCCGCGGGCAGTTTATCCTTCCACAACGAATTGCTCGCTTTCATCTAACTTCCTACCTGGTGTTTCGATTTGAGACGTGACTTTTGAGCACGAGTTACGGTCCGAACGGGACCTTGATAAGTTTAACGTAAGGGGCAAGATATTCATATGCTTCCCCGACGCCAGTACTAAACAAAAGAAGGCCCTCCGGGGCGTCCAGCAGATTTTTCAACCATTCCCACCGGAATAATAGGAAAAGCTTTTGCACGGCGATTTCCGAGCCCAGTCAAGCGGTGGGGTTATTCGGCGCAAGTCAGGAGCAGGACGCGGCCGTCGACATTCACGACCTGATTGCGACCGATCATCGCCAGGGGCACCTTCCAGTGGCAATGGCCGAAGTAGACCCCCGCCCGACCACGCCGCTCCAGGACTTCCCGAATGCGGGAATCGCCTATGCGACCGGTGCCGGGTTCGTCGGGACCGGCGTGCAGTAGTAGAATATCCGGGTTCTTGTTCAGGACCGCGCCGAGCTTGCGCAAAAAGTCCTCGGGCGATTGGCGCTGATTCTTGCTCTTGCGGCCGATGATGCCGGACACGCCTCCGATGAGCATGCTCTGAAAGAAAGTGGTCTTTCCATCCAGGACGCGGGTGTTCTCCGCCATGAGCTCGGGCGACGCCTGATCATGATTGCCGTGGACGCCGATGACGCGGGGGAAGCGCTCCGCAAAGGCGTTCCATACGTCCTCTACCGGTCCGGTTCCGCCCACCTTACGGCAATCCGGATAATCGTAGAGATCGCCCGCGAGGAGAACCAGCCCGATGGTCGGGATTTCTCCCAGCTCTTCCAGGGCTTTGAGTTCCTCCGCCAGGCGAACGCCGATGAGCGTGCCGAACCGGTCGTCTTTATAATCGCGGCCCTGCAAGTCGGACGCGGCGACCATCGCCTCGACACCCTCCGGCAGCTCGTCGACGAAAGCGCGAAAACACTCCAGATTTCGGCGCTGGGGTACGCCGCCGGGGCCGGAGGACATGTATTCGATGACGTGAAAGTGCTGTTTTTCGAGTTCCAGGATCCGCATGGTTTCCGCCCGGGGTAAGCCATCAGACGGAAAAATCCGTCGGAGTTCCGACGGGACTCGTTGGGTTTTCCTACTCTTCCGGACAGGCGTCCGTCGCTCCGTAAAACTCCACGTTCAGACGCGCATCCGAATCGCTCAACGCGCGAAACTCGACATAGTGAGTCCCCGCCGAAACGAAGGCATGATCAATATTGAATTTTCCGGTACTAATATCTCCGGTCATGGGCGTCTCGGCGCCGGGCAGCAGTACATCCCGCAAGACCGTAGTTCCGTCGGCGGCCAGGATGCGAACCTGGAATAACCAGCCCAATCCCGTACTGCCGAAGGGAAACGACATGGTAAACGTACTGCCGGCTGTCGGAACTTCGACACGAAACAAATCGCGGTCCAGGGAGGATGGAAACGTCATCAGGTGGCCGGGGTAGATGCCCTCATTCAACCCGTGCACGCAATATGCCTGCGGGGCCGTATCGTTGGGCTCAAAGCGATCCGCGGCGGCGCTCGATTCGCTCTGGATCAAACGCGGGATAACCACCCTTACCAAATTGCAACGCCTCCGTTTGGCATCGGAGCCGTGACTGCACTCGTCTTCGTGGGGGCAATTGGCGAGCAGCAGAGCCGCCGGGAGCACCAGGCAAAACAGTAGCAGCCGCGCCGCGTTTAGTTGACCTCGACGCGTATCAGGAAGCCATGTTGTGTGTAATCGCATTAAACCATAGCCCTCTTTCTTTATACGGTACGGGACCGAGAGATTCCCATTTTTTCCCATGCCTGACCCGGGCGCCGATCCGCTCCATGCGCGCCGGGTTATAAAGCTTGACACGGAACTCCCGCCCATCGCCCTAATTCCCATCAAATCTATCAGGAATATATGAAATCCGGAAGAATTCTGTCGGAGTTCCGACAAATGCACGACACTAGAACCGGAGCTCCCAACGGATTAAATCATGGCCGAACGCGTATCTATTCCATCCAAAAGCGACGAAGGCGGCAAGGGCCTGGTCGGTCAAGTTACTGAAAAGCCGTACCGAACCCTGGCCAAGACCATCTCCTGGCGAATCACCGGTTCGCTGGATACTCTCCTCATTTCCTTTCTGGTGATTACCTTCTTTACGAAGGCGACGGGCGTCGATTGCCCCGGCGGCACGGGAGGAACGCTGGGAATGGCGGGCATGATTGCCGGCATCGAAGTCGCCACCAAGATGGTGCTCTACTATTTCCACGAACGCATCTGGACCAAGATCAATTTCGGACGCGAAACGACGAAACCGCCCGAGTATGAGATTTGACCCCACCGGCGACTCTGCGAATCTCCGACAGCAAAAATGAAACTTAAAATTCAAACCAGCGGCCTCGCAATCATCCTTTGTTTGCTGTTCGTCTCGTGCAACGTGCAAGCCGATCCGTCGCCGACCGACGTGCAAACATACCCCGAAGATTTTCCTAAAAGTTTCATCTCCGGCAGGCTGAACTGGAACGTCGATTGCCTCAATTTCCAATTCAAAAAAAACAAGACCTTCGTTTACAAATTCACGGGCGATTGCAAGGGCTGGGGACGTCGCCTCCATGGAACCTGGAGCAAAGGAAAGGATCGCATCCTCCTCAAGGCAGTCATGCGCGAAGGGCCGAGCCAGGAACATGATCATTGCGCGGGCTCGTATTATCATGCCAACACACCGAAACAAAAGGCCACGTGTATTAAGAAGTATAAGAAGTGGATTCGTTCCAAGTACGGTGTCTATCCAGCGATTCTGGAAGTAAGAGGCAGCGTTCGCTTAAACAAGAAAAGCGAGGGGATGATTTCACTTGAAACGTTTCTGATCAATAATCCGAAAAAACCGCGCCTGCCGGGGCTATTACGAATCAAGAACGACTCTTTCGGAAAGTTCGTTGATCTTGTTGAAAAAAAACCGCAATAGCGGAATGCGCAGGCGTCAATACAATGTATCATGAGCCCTCGTTAAATCCCGAAACACCGGGCTCTATTTTCTCAAGAAATTACTGGTCTATATCTATCGAGTACAGGATATTAGGCCTGAGGAATTTCGAAAGCTGATCCCGGATAACATATCCGAAAAAAAGAGACATTGCCATGACAACCGCCGAACGACTTCATCAACAGGGCCTGAAAGAAGGTCTGCTTCAGGGCAAGCTGGAGGACGCGCGAAATCTTCTGGAAAACGGCGTCTCCCTGGAAATCATCCTTAAGTCTACCGGACTCACCCGCGAGCAACTCATTGAGGCCGACATCATTAAACCTTCCTGAAACGGTTTCGAGAAGAAGCTAAATGCTCTTTCGTCAATTCCGATTCAAGGACCTGGCGAATCGCCGCGCAACAAGGGCTCGAATAAGCGGATGCCGTCGCCGATGGGATCGTCGCTACGCGAACGCAGGGTGTCCGTCATCTCCAGCACGATGAGGCCGTACATCCAGGCCCAGAGCGTCCCGGCAATTGCTCGATACCGACCGCGGTCGGCGCGAATATCTCCCTTTTGCATGCCGCGACGAATGGTCTCCATGAAGACACGATACGAAGTAGGCAAGGACGGAAAAACTTTCCGGTACGAATAACCGCCGCCCACGTTGAACATGATTCGGTGCAGTTCGCGATCCTTCGAGGCGAAGTCCCAGTATTCCTCGGCGATGGCCTTGAGTTGTTCGAAGGTATCATCGGACCCGGCCTGGGCCTTGCGCAGACCGGCGGTGAGGCGTTTTTCGCCCTGAACGATCATGGTCTTGATGATCTCGTCCTGGTTTTCGAAGTGAGCGTAGGGGCTGGCCACGCTGCAGCCCAATCGCCGGGCGATTCGCCGCATACTGAGTTTCTCCAGACCTTCTTCCCGCAGCAAGGCCAGGGCGGCCTGAATAATCTCTTCTCGACTGAGGCTACCGCGTCCGCGGCGAGGCGGCTTGGCCGGTTCGACCCGGGCCTCGCCCTGAGCGCGTTCCTTTTCGGCGGCCTTCGCTTTTTCCAGGGCTTTCTTTTCCGAGCGTGCTCGTTCCTTCGCTTCCGCTTTTTCCCGAGCTCGGGCCTGCGCTCCCGCTTTCGCGATGGAGCGGGCCCGGGCCTTAACTTCGGATTTGTCCGCGGAACGAGGCATTACTTCTCTCGAATCTATACTCGAAAATTCGGGTGAGTCCTTCGTCGCCATGGGCGCGGCGGCCTTACTTTCGACGGTTGGACTCAAGCCGCCGGTACCGGATCCACGTTTTCTTTCTTCAGCGCCGAGCCTTCGCCCTCGGTTTCGATGGCGGCACGGACGGCCGATTTGGGCGTCTCTTTGGCGCCCTTCGTCTTCATCTGAATGATGCCCATCCAGTTGAAAACACGCATAATCTGATAGGCCGGATCAATCTCAAACCAGCGATACGCGAAGTTCGGCGACGTGGCCCGACCATGGTGATTATTCTGGAAAAGCTCTCCCATCGTCAAGAAGTCCACGGGCAGCGAATTTTTGGATTCATCCTTGGTTTTCTTGTGATTCACGTAGCCGTATTTGTGACCGCCCCAGTTTACGATGGCGCCGTGAATGGGTCCCATCAGCCAGTGCAGGGGCAGCAGAGCGTAGAGATACCACATGCCCGCGGGCACGAAGATCATGTAGAAAATCGCATAAAGCGCGCCGGTTCCGATGCGCCAGTACCAGGTCTGGGTCATTTTATCAACAACCGGCCAGGAAGGCGCGGGTTGATCGAATTCCTTCGGTACGGCCACCTTGCCGTAAGCGAAGCCGTCATACTTGTGCTTGGTCTTGAGCATCATGTCGGTGAAACCCTTCGCGTGGTGGGGCGAATGGGGGTCTTTTTCCGTGTCGGAATAGGCATGGTGCATGCGATGCAGAATGGCATACCCGTAGGGATGCAGAAAAGAGGGGCCCTGGGCCACGATAGTGAACAGATGCCAGAACTTTTCCCAGAAAGGAGACATGGTAAACATGCGATGCGCGCCGTACCTGTGTAAGAAGAACGTCTGGGCGAACACTGACGTTAACCAGTGCGTGAAAAAGAATGCTAGAATGATGGACATTGTGGGCCTCCCCATCCCGGGCCCCCCGGCCCGAAGTTAATTAACGTGCGTTAGATACTTCGACCACTTATTTAACATGCGTTAGATAGGTCAAGCACTATCCGTATTCAAGGGGAGCCCGGCGCCCGAAAAAGTGATCAAATCGGCATTTCGAGCCGTGTTTCGATGGTATGCTTCCGATTTTTGCCGAAATGGGCCTCAAGTCCGGCCATGGATTGCCGTTGATAACCCTCATGAAGAGACAAATCCGGACTTTTTCGGCTCTCATGACGGCCCTGATGCTCACGGCACTCGGCCTGACGGCATGCACCGGCAACAATTCACGCAATACAATTGGTCTGACCAGGGGCGCGGGAGCTCCTTCCACCGCGAGCGCGCAAGGCCCGGTCCGGGGCATTCTCCCGGACGCGGTCTGCCCCATGGGCGATTTCGGCCTCACGGGGCGCGTCTATTATTATTGCGATTGTCCGTCGGGAAGCGCGGGCGCCGATTGCCGCCCGGGAAGCGACGTTAATGAAGGTCGGAACACGGACCCCGCTCTGCCGGCGCGAAGCATCGATCTCGCGTTTACGCGCTTCAATAAGCTGCAGGCCGGCGAAAAAATCGCGCTGTGTCGGGGCGGCGTCTTTACTCCCCGAGCACAGACACGACTCTTCAATGCCGCCTGCGCTCCCGGAAAACGTTGCGGCATCATCGACTATGTTTCCCCCGCGGCGAAGAGTTCCCGTCGCCCCATGATCAAAACCCGGGGACACGGTTTGATCTTCTCGAATCCCGGATCGTCCGCCCGGGACGGCGGATACTTCACGCGCAATCTGAACCTCAGCGGTTCCGGGCGCGAAAACTCCGCGGGGGTCCTGGTCTACAATGACGCCCACGACATAAACATGTGCGGCCTGCGCGTCGAGGGCTTTCACACCGGCGTGCGCGTCGGCGGATTTATCGGGCCGCCCGTCTCGGGCAATGGTCTTTCCGAACGCATCACGCTGCGAAACTCCGAATTAATCAACAATACCGCTCGGGGCTGGAGCGGAGGCGGCAGCGACTTCGTCGTACGCGATAACTACTTTTACAACAACGGCCACGGCATGCCGGAGCGCTACGCTCACTCCATCTACGTCTCCGGCAATTACGGCAGCAAGGCCATAGCCCGTCGCATGGTGGTATCCGGCAATCGCATCGAGAAAAACGCCCATAGTCCGGGGGGCGGCTGCGTGGACTCAGCCATCGCCGTGCACGGGCGTCACGATGGTCTATTGATCGAGGCCAATCGTATCGCCGAGAGCCGGGGTTCCGCCGGCAAGAGCTGCCGCGGCATCACCGTGGCGCCGGCCTACGACACGCCCGAACTGCTGCGCAACATCGTCGTGCGTCGCAATCGCATCGAATTCGTGGGCGGCGCGTCCGTCTTTACGCGCGCCTGCGAAAATTGCGATGTGCGCGAGAACAAGGTATTGAGTTTGACGGATTGAGGCGACGACGCCTCGGCCGGGCGGCTAGTTGAAATATCGGGAGGAGACTCGCAGACAATCATCGTCCGCCTTTACCAGCCGGCCTTCCTCAAGCAATCGATCCGCCAGGGACGAATCATGGCCGGCCAGGAATAGCTGGATATACGCATCTCCCGGGGTAAAGGCGGCATTCCCGAATTTTTCAAGCAAAAAGCGCAGTGCGGCATCCGTATAGTCGGCATGATCGTCTTCATAGCCACGTTCATTGTCCAGGGCGACATGCTCAGGCGAGTCCCACCGAATTTCACCTCGCCATTCCAGATACGCAGCAACCGCCAGAAAATGTTTCTGTGCTTGCTCGATTGGCTCCAGCTTCGACTCATCCATCCCGGAAATTAATCTTTCAATGCGCGCGGCTTGTTCAGCCGACATGGCGCGTAAACAGGCATCACGGATTTCGTCCGCCGCAAAACAAATCGCTCGGGCCAGCAGCCTGTCGTCGCTCTCCAGTTCGCGGACGATTTTTTCGAGGGCGGGCGCCTGGAAAACCGGAATCGAACAGAACATCCAGTCCCGATTCAAAGCCTGAATCACACCATTGTATTCCAGTATGTCGGCAAAGCGGTAAACTTCCGCTGCGGCCTCATGAAGCACGCGAAAAGTAGAGCGCTCTCCCTTTTTTGCCGGATGTTCCAGCGGCGCAATCATTGCCGCGATTCTTTTTCGCCGCTCCATCGGCAACTGCTCCATAAGCCCATCCCGGGACCGGGGCGATTCCAGGGATAAAAACCGCGCAATGAGTTCGTCCTCATCTTTCAAATGGCGAAAGATCAAGGACCAGGCTTCACTACCATATTCGGGATGTTTACTCATTCAACCCGAACACCATCGTCGCGCACGTGAGCTTCGTCGCCAGGATTTCGTATTCCTCTTTTTGTTTCCGAATATAGTTCTCGAAGAGCCGGGCGTCCTCCGGATGTTCGGCTATGAGCTCTCGGCATCTTTGTTCCACGGCGGCGAACTCATGGGCCTCGGCCTCCCGCGGTTCTTCAACCGTATCAATCCGTTCCTCAAGCAATTCCAGGCCGGCTTGCTTCGCGTAGCCCATCAAGACGTTTCGCTTCAAGAGAGGCGGATGCTTGAAATCGCTTTCGTCCGGAATATAGCCGTCCTCCATGACGATGATTCCACCCGGCACCAGGCGATTCGCGCAAACCGAAAGCGTCTCTCCATAGTCGCCGAGAATGGGACCCACGGCACCGAGCACGACGATGTCGAACTTCTCACCGGCCGCGTCCAATTCCGCCGCCGCGCTATATACATCGCCATGGCGAAATTCACACAGGCCGGACAAGCCGCTCCCGGCGGCCTGCTTGCGTGCCTCGTCGATAAACTCGGCGACTCCGTCGATACCCAGGCAATTGCATCCCAGCTCCCGTGCAAATTGGATCGAAACGGCGCCTTTCCCGCACCCCGGATCGAGCACGCGAAGACCGGCCCCCTTACGCGCCGCGTGTTTTCGCGCCAGGGAGACGATGGTTTCCGGCGAAGAGCCGATTTCGGTCAGGTCCCGATAGATGTCGGGTAGATAGGGAAACAGCGCCGCGTCGTCACCGTCCATGGCCGCGACGACGCTTTCGCGCAGGTATTCGTCATTCGGGGGCGGCATTGTCGAAAATTTCGCGCACGGTTTGCACGAGCTGCTGGGGCTTGAAGGGTTTCTGCATGACCATGCCGGCGTCCGCCAGGCCGTGTTTCTCGATGGCGTCGTCGGGGTAACCCGATATGAACAGCACCTGCGTATCGCCCCGGCGTTCGTTGACCATGCGCGCCAGCTCCGGTCCACTGATGCCGGGCAGCACCACGTCCGTGATCAACAGATGAATGGGGCCGTCGTGGAGTTCGCACACGACCATGGCTTCCTCGGCTTCGCGGGATTCCAGCACGGTGTACTTGTTTCGCTGCAGAATCAAGCGCAAGGAAAGCCGCACATCGTCCTGGTCCTCCACCAGCAGGATGGTTTCATTGCCCATGGGCGCGGGCATGGGCGGCGCCAGCTCGACGTCGTCCCCCTCCGCCTCGGCCGCGCGCGGTAGATAGATCTGCACGATGGTGCCGTGGCCGACTTCGCTCGAGACGTCGATGTGACCCTTGCTCTGCTTGACGATACCGTAAACCGTCGAAAGCCCCAGACCGGTACCCTTGCCGGCTTCCTTGGTGGTAAAGAACGGCTCAAAGATATGCGAAACCGTTTCCTTATCCATGCCGTGGCCGGTATCGCTCATGGCCAGCATGACGTAGTTGCCGGGCTCCATGTCCAGCAAGGTGCGAGCGTACTCTTCGCTTAGATAAACGTTTTCGATTTTTACCGCCAGGCGACCGCCCTGCGGCATGGCGTCCCGGGAATTCACCGCCAGGTTCAGGAAAATCTGCTCAATCTGACCGGGGTCGGCCTTAACGTGAAAGGGACCTTCGCCGAAGCCGATGCTCAGTTCGATGTCTTCGCCGATCAATTGATTGAGCATGCCTTCCAGCTCCTGGAAGATTTTGCCCAGCTCCAGCACGCGGGGTTGCACGATCTGCTTGCGCGAAAACGCCAGCAGGCGATTGGTCAGGGTCGCCGCGCGCTCCGCCGCGCGATCGATTACCTGGATCATATTGTAGGTAGGATCGCCGATGGTATGGCGCGCCAGGAGTGTATCCGTGTTCAGCATGATCACGGTGAGAAGATTATTAAAGTCGTGGGCAATGCCCCCGGCCAATCGCCCCGCGACCTCCATCTTCTGGGACTGGCGCAACTGGTTCTCCAGATTGGAGCGTTCGGTAATATCGGAGGCGACGCCGATGACGCCGTTGACCTGATCATCGTCGCCGCGAAGCGGCGAATAATATATCTCGAACACCAGATCGGCGAAATCGTCCACGCGGGCCGTGAAGCTTTCGCCCTGGAGCGCTTTTTCGATATTGGCGACGAACTGAGAACTGTAAGCCGCCGCCTGAAACGCGTTTTCGCCCAGGATGTCGTCGCCCTTGACGGCGAGATCAGTGAGGCCCTTGCCGTCGATGAAAGTGAAATCGCCCTTATTGTCCGTGGCGAAAAGAATGACCGGCACGTTGTAAAGAATCGTGCGAATCAAATGCTCCCTTTGATTGAGACGTTCCTCGGCTTCCTTCTGGCGCGTGATGTCCCGCACGAAGCAGACGATTTCCTCATTGCCGAAGGGCATCAGCCGCGCTTCGTAATAACGACGCCCCTCGGGACCACCCAGGTCGTATTCCATGGTGGTCATGGCGCCGGTCTTGCGAGCGCCGGCCAGGGCCTCGGCCGTGGGGCCCGCTACATGCTCCGGCAAAACGGAGGTCAGTTCCCGACCGAGAAAATTCTCGGGCGTGGTATAGAGCACCATATCTTCCCCGGCGGTATAATCCAGGATCAGGCCGTCGGTCGAGAGGCGAAATATCAGATCGGGAAAGTTACGCCACAGGGCCTGCAGGGTATCCGGACCGGTCTGATTGAAGTTCCCGGCGGATTTCTTAGCGACTTTCTTGCGCGCGACCTTCTTGCTTACCGCTTTCTTCGGGGCCTTTTTTGAAACCTTCTTGGCCGAGACTTTTGGGGAGACCTTCTTTGGAGAGGTTTTTTTCGAGGCCTTTTTGGATGAGGCCTTCTTAGGGCTGGTCTTCTTCCTGGTGGTTTTGCCGGAAGCAGCGGGGGATTTTTTTTTCTTTTTTGTCATGGGCCGGGAGCCTGTTCGGAATAGATTGGTCGTGGGCCTTCGGTTCTTTCAACTAGAATTTTCGCGCAGCGCCATGAGCACTTCCACGGACAATCCCGTCGTTGGTTCCGAGTTGGAACTGGACGCCCTGAAATGGGTGCAGAACGGCTATACCCTCTGTCGCACATCCGAGGGCTTGCCCGTCTTTCTCCACGGCGCCCTCCCCGGTGAAAAGGTCCGCGCGCGAATCGTCAAAACCCGTTCAGGTCATTGCTTCGCCCGGGTCGAGCAGGTCCTGACGCCCGCGCCCGAACGGCTGAGTTCCGACTGCTCCGCCTTTCCCGCCTGCGGCGGGTGCTCCTTCCGGCATCTGGACTACGAAGCCGAGCTGGAACTAAAGCTCAAACTACTGGGCGAATTCAAAACGCTGACCGCCGCCCTGGAAGCGGCCGAGCCCCGTGTATACTCCGCCGAGCCGGGAGCATATCGCCGGGCGGTCCAGATCCACGCTGATCCCGAGGCGGGCGGGGCCGGATTCTTCGCCTTGCACACCAACGATATTGTACCGTTGCCGAAGGAAGGTTGCGCCCAGTTGACTCCGGCCTTGAACCAGGCGGTTCGGGACTTTTCCTTCCAGGAGCCCGGTCGCTTTTCGTTTCAGGACATGGGCGAATCCGTGCTGACGCCCGCCGGCCCGACCCCGGGCGGCCTGGTACGAGCGGGACTGGATTCGTTTCACTGGGACTATCCGGCTTCGGGCTTCTTCCAGAACAATTTGCATCTGACCTCGGACTGGCTTGAGTTCCTGCGCGCGGCGATTCCCGACGGCAAACCCTCCACGCTCGAACTGTTCTGCGGTAGCGGCGTCATCGGCGGTTTCTGTCGGGAGCTTTTAGGCGATTACCGCGGTCTGGATTCCCATCGCCCGGGAATTAAAGCCGCCCGCAAGAATTTCAAGTCGCGCGGCTTCCAGGGCGATTTCCAGGTCGAGGATCTGTATCGAAGCTCGCCCGATTTTTCGGGCTTTCAACTCCTCATCAGCAATCCGCCCCGAGCCGGCATGAAGCAAAAGCTGTTGCGAGAAGTCATTCGTGTCGGAACTCCGACAATTCTCTACTCATCCTGCAACCCGGCTACCCTGGATCGGGACCTGGGCATCCTGGCAAAAGAAGGTTATGGAACGGTCAAGACGGCCGTATTTGACTTTTTTCCGCGCACGCCCCATCTTGAAGTGGTCGTCCTTCTGGAAAGAAAGGCAAAATGATGAAAACCTTGCAAACATCGCCTCGAACCGCGGCCGCGCTGCTTTTGTTTTCCGCCGCGGCGATTCTTCAGGCCTGCGCCCCCTCGCCTTTTCTTCTGCAAAAGTACGCCGTGTATAATTTTTCCGATCAGGGCTACC
>CAZGYS010000021.1:0-23323 GCA_964530305.1 uncultured Leptospiraceae bacterium | reverse complement strand
CAGGACGACGATTGGGAATGGGTGGCGGAAATTCGTAACTCCCGGTGGACGGAGCTCCTGGTTTTCGCCATTCGTAAGTCCGACGCCATCGGCTTGCCGCACAACGACATCGCCGCGGCCGCGCGGGCGCTGGCCCAGCGCATCGGCGCGCTGGGAATCGACCCGGAAATCACCCGCCGCTTGAAGCACGTGGCCGATTATGATTCGCCCTTTCTGGAATTGTCCGCGGTCACCCACGAATTCATCGAGGATCATCGCCGGGGCCGAGGCCACCGGGGGACCTATTCGGCCGTCGTGGCGCGGACCCGCAAATGTCGGGAACTGGTTCATCATCTGAGAGCCTACAAGCATATCTACGGTACCAGCATGCGGCTGACCGCCATCACCCGTCGCCTGATTCAGCAACTGGATCGCCTGGATCTTCTCATTCACATCGTGCGGCCCGATGATCCGGAGGACTTCGCCTCAAGCGTCGTGCCCCTTTTGCAGAATCTTCTGCGCGCCGAACAACATGCCCAGAGCGCCGGTTCCATTTTCGAGCAGCATCTCGACCTGCTGGCCTATCAGGTTACGGAGCATACCGCGAACAAGGGCGAAAAGTACGCGGCCTATTCGGCGCGGGATTTCGCGTCGTTTCTGGGAGCTTCGCTGCTGGGCGGAGCCATCGTGGCGATTTTCGCCGTATTCAAATTATTCCTATCCGCCCTGTACGCTCCCCCGGCCATACAAGCGCTGCTCTATGGATTCAATTACGCATTGTGCTTCATCTTGATCTATGTAACCGGCGGAATTCTGGCCACCAAGCAACCCGCCGTGACCGCGTCCACGCTGGCGCGCGCGTTGGAAGAGTCGCCCGGTTCGGAGGAGTCCCGCGCGCGCGTGACGGAAATGATCAAGAGTATCTGGCGCAGTCAGTTCATCTCCTTCGTGGGAAATCTCGTCTGCGCGTTTCCCATGGCCATTTTGATCGGATACGCTTTGGAGCAGATGCTGGGCATCGTGGCGGCGGACCAGGAAAAGTCCGCGGCGCTTTTGCTGGCCAGTCACCCCTGGAAGTCGGGCGCGCTTTTTTACGCGGGGGTGGCCGGTGTGTTTTTGTTTCTGGCCGGGGTGATCCAGGGAGCGGTGGACAATCGCATCGTCTTCATGGACGCAAAGGAGAGTCTGCGCCGTCGGCCCATTCTCGCCTTCCTTGGCAAAAAACGTGATGCCATCATTGACTTCACGACGAAACACGCCGGGGGCATCATGGGTAATTCCATCCTGGGGTTTTGTCTGGGGGCGGCGGGAACGCTGGGGCTGATGTTCGGAGTGCCCTTCGATATTCGACACATCGCCTTTTCCTCCGCGCACTTCGGCGTAGCCTTTCTGGATGCGCCGGCGCTTTTGAATGCGCGCATCATCGCCGTAACCCTGGCGGGCATCCTGGGCATCGGCCTGGTCAATTTCATGGTCAGCTTCGGCCTGACCCTGCTGGTTGCGCTCAAGTCACGCGATGTCTCCTTCGCCGAAGGCGGCGCGATTTTTCGCGGAACCCTGAAAAGCTTCGTCACCAGGCCCTGGCAGTGGTTCCTGCCGTCGCGGAAGTAGGCACGGAATATCCTTTAGCCAAGGAAACCACGGAAGAGTTTGGAAACTTTTTAGGCGACAGTTTTGGAGCGGACTTGCTTCTTTACGTGTTCCGGTTAACCGCGGTGCTGAGGTTTTACCACGGAGGACACGAAGAGCGCGAAGGTTTCATTGATGTGGCGTGGCTCAACTTTCCCACGTCGAGCTCGGCGAACATCACGCCTCGAACCCGATGATCCTCTTTCCGTGGCCCGGCCTGCTCCCGTCGAGCCCAATCAACGTCACGCTGTCCCAACCCCACTTTATACCTTTCCGTGAGTTCGGTGGCCCTCTCTCCGCGCCCTCTGCGTCTCCGCGGTGCAGTTCGAGCCCCTTCGTGGCTATTAACCGGACTTACGCTGAGCGTTCTTTTTAAAAGAAGCCGGATTCAGTTTCATCTCTTCCAGCTTCCGTGCCAGGGTATTGCGATGGATCTGCAGCAGGTTGGCGGCGCGATAGACATTGCCCCGGGAAGTGCGCAGGGCCAGTTCGATGTGGCGGGCTTCGATATCCTTGAGAGTGGGGAAGTCGTCCTCGGTGTAGGACGTAGTTTCCACGCGGGGTGCCTGGCCGGCCGTGGGCGGAGTGGCCGCTCCCATGCCCGGTTTGTAATTAGTTTCCCGCAACACACGGGGCGGAAAGTCGTCCGCCCTTAATTGGCCGCCCCGTGACAGGACCGCCAGGCGCTCGATACAGTTCTCCAGTTCTCGAATATTACCGGGCCAGCCGTAGCCGCTGAGCACCGCCAGGATGTCTCCGTCCAGCTCGTAATCAATGCCGTCTTTATTGCGATAGTTGCTCAGGAAGTAGCGCGTCAGGGGCACGATGTCCTCGCGTCTTTCGCGCAGGGGCAACATGGTCAGGGGGACGACGTTCAGGCGAAAGAACAGGTCTTCGCGAAAGCGTCCTTCGCGGGTGTCTTCTTCCAGATTGCGATTGGTGGCGGCGATGAGGCGGATGTCCACTTCCTGTTCCTTGCCGCTGCCCAGTGGTTCGATTTTACGTTCTTGAATGACGCGCAGGAGTTTTACCTGCAATCCGGGCGTCAGTTCACCGATTTCATCCAGGAAGATGGTTCCGCCGTGGGCCACCTGGAAGCGTCCCTCGCGAGTGCGGACGGCTCCGGTATAGGCGCCTTTTTCCACGCCGAAGAGTTCGGACTCCAGCAGAGTCTCGGGAATACTGCCGCAGGAAACGGTCACGAAGGGACCGGAACGGCGCGGACTGCGCTCATGGATCAATCGCGCCAGTCGGGTCTTGCCGACGCCGGATTCACCCAGCACAAGTACCGTGGTATACGTGGCGGCCACGCGCATGGCCGTCTCATGGAGCTCGAGCATGGCGGGGTTTGCCGAATCGGGGGCGCTGCTCTTCGCGGGAGCCCCGTTTTTTTCAAGGTGCTTTGCCGCTTCCTTCCAGTCGGGCGCGTCCAGGAATTGTTTTTCCAGCAGAGCGTCGCGCAGTTGTTCCGGTGTTTCGGTACGAAGAGCAAGCATTTCGCGCAATTGCTTACGCGAAATGAAGCCGTTCTTCAGGAGAATTTTCAGTTCGCTTTCCACGGCCCTCGTGCGTCCCGCGAAAACGGGAGCAGGGAACGATAATCACGATCGGTCGGGAAAATTGCCAGTTTTTTTTAAGTCCGGATATTCACGAAGTGCGCCGGGGCAACCCGTAAGAATCGCTCCTGGCGCGATTTGCTCGGATGTGGATCGTTCGTGGATTAAGCCTGCCCGGCCAGACCGTACTGCTTCATGCGATATTGCAGGGAGCCCCGGGAAATCTTAAGAATCTCAGCCGCGCGGCGCTGATTGCCTCCGCTCTGCTCCAGGGCTTCCAGCAGCAATTCCTTCTCCAGGCGAGCCTGCTCCTGGATGATGCTTTCGAGCTGTTTCTGTTTGCGATCGAAGTTCATCTCATCCTTGAACATCACCGGCAGATTATTCACGTCGAGAATATCCGAATCGCTCAGGACCACGGTCCGCATGATGAGATTTTCCAATTCCCGCACATTTCCCGGCCAGGAATGCCTTACAAGCAAATCCTCCGCCTCCGGGGTCATCTTGAGGGAGGCGCGCTCAAAGGTATCCCGCGCCATGAGCAGGAAGTGCTTGATGAGCAGGGGGAGGTCTTCTCGCCGTTCCCGGAGGGGCGGGAGGCGAATTTCAAAGGTCGAGATTCGGTAGTAGAGGTCCGAGCGAAAACCGCCCTTGTCCACTTCCTGTTCCAGATCGCGATTGGTGGCGAAAATAAAGCGCGCGTCCGTGGTCAGGGTTTCGCCGCCGCCGATTTTCTCGTACTGGCGTTCCTGCACCAGGCGCAGGAGTTTCACCTGACCGGCCAGGGGCAGTTCGCCGATTTCATCCAGAAAGCGCGTCCCGCCGGAAGCGCGCGCCACCAGGCCTTCGCTGTCGTCCGTGGCGCCGGTAAACGCGCCCTTCACGTGCCCGAAGAGTTCGTTCTCGATCAGGTCCTGGGGAATGGCCGAGCAGTTCACCGTAATCAGTTGACCCGGGCGCTGCGATTGGGCGTGGAGAATACGAGCCACCTGTTCCTTACCCGTGCCGGTTTCGCCCGCAATCAAGACCGGGCTGTCCCGGTCGGCGAACTTCTCCACCTGCTGCATGACCCGGGACATGGTGCCGTCCTCGGTATAAACGAAAGTCGCCGCTTGACCGCTCTGGGTCCGCCCCGGCAAATCCCGCGATAGGCGATTGGTGATGCGCTTGTTCTCCTCCATGAGTTGTTGCTGGAGGCGTGTCGTGGATTGGAGCAGTTCCTGATTTTTCATGGCCAGCAGGGTGGGACCCCGCAGGGCCAGCATCATGCTCCAGTCCGAGTGATCCAGGGGGCGTCCGCCGCGCGCCATGCCGAGAATGAGCACCGCGTGCAAGCCGCGCTTACGGGGCCAGGGCGTGGCGGCGGCCGAAGGTTCTTCTTCGTCGGTTTCGCTCGCGGGCGACTCGGAGGGCGATTGATCTTCCTCATAGAAATAAGGGATCATGATTTCGGCGCCGAAGGACGCGAACTGGGAAAGTGCTCGGGAGGCCTCGTGCTTATCGCCCAGGTCCGCGGCGGCCTGGGTGTCCACGATGAGACCGCCGTCGCCTGCTTGCGGCGATTGATTCAAGAACTCCTGCAATTCCTGGGGCAGGTCCGCGGGAGGAATACTCTCCACGTCGGCGATTTTCGTCAACGTCCGGTCCTGCGTCAGGCGGGACCCATCGCCTCCCTCCGCCGTGTAAAAAACCAGAAAGCGGGGCTGATAGAAATCGTCCAGGAATTCCACCAGTCGTGAACGCGCCTCCGATTTTTCGCCGGAGCTCAAGCTCATGATGGACGTGTTGTAGGAAGCCAGAGCCTCGTCCATGCGCGCCTGGCCGGCGAACAGCAGGCTGTAGATGCGCGGTTGCAGGCGATTGTAAATCTGAATCAATATAATGAAGAGCAAACTCAAGCTCAACGCCAGCAGCAGGGGTGAACCCTCGGCCAGCGCCCCGGCCAGGTAGTTGATCAAAAAGACGACGGGCAAGAGCAGGGCGGCCCAGATCACGAAGAAGAGCAAGTTACGATACAGGTTCCCGCCCAGGCCGATGCTCTGGTAGGAAAGAATCTTATAGATCACATAGCTTAAAAGAAAGGCGATGAACGCCAGGCCGGTGTGATACAGATTATCCAGGGGCGTGAACAGGGACAGCCCGTAGAGCAGGGCGCCGGCCACCACCGAAAGAATGATCGTATAGATCAAATAGCGCGAATGGATGCGTCGAGGATCGCGTTCGTGGAACTTGATGAATCGCCTTTGCTCCGCGACGGCCACGAGCAAGCAAATAATCAGGAAGATGCGATTGGCGTGATAGGCCGGACCGAATTCACCCAGATAGGTTCCGCGCACGGGATTGTATTTGCCCTCGGCCACGAACAGGGGCGTAAAAATAAGAAAGGACAGGAGCATGACCACGCCCGTCAAAACGAAGAGCAGGGGATTGAGGCGATTGCGTCGGCGTTCATCGCTTTTTTCGCCCCGGGCACCGGCCGCGCCGCGACCCGGAAAGATATTCGCGAAGTTAATCAGAAACAGGGCCGCCAGCAGCAGGAAGCACTCGGACAGGCGATGAAAGATGTCCGTGATGTAGAGTTCCAACTGAACGAGCAGGCGATTGAAGCCGTCCAGACCCAGCCATAAAAACATGAAGGCCGTGATGATAAAGAAGACCAGATTGATCTGATTGCGGATGTTTCTTCGCAGGGCCTGGATACCCAGGAAGAGAATTACGGCGGCCAGCAGGAGCTCAACCAGTGATACGATGACGACCGGGGTCATGTATCAAGGGGACCGAGATCGGCCAAAGGCGGCAAGTTATTTATGGGTCGGAGGGTCTAAGGGTGGAAGGGTCCAATGGTCGGAGGGTCTAAGGGTAGAAGGGCGCCCTTTAACCTTTTGACCCTTGGACCTTTTCACCCTTCAACCCTCATACCCTTGGACCCTTCAACCCTTTAACCTTTTGGCCCTTAGACCCTCTAACCCTTCGACCGTTATGCCCTTTATCTCCTAATCTCAAACCCGGCTATGCTTCCGAGATCCATGGAGCCGGAGCGAGTGACCGCGTCGACCCTGGAAAGGGGCGGGCCTTTTTGAAGTGCGCGTAGGAACTCCTCCATTTGTTCGGGAGTTCCGTGGGCCGCCGTTTCCACGCGGCCGTCGGGCAGGTTGCGCACCCAGCCCTGGAGGCCGATTCGACGGGCCTCCCGTTCCGTGAAATAGCGGAATCCGACGCCCTGAACGCGTCCGGAAACCAGAAATACATCGCCTTGAATCGCCATAAAATCGTCCGCCTTAGATCCCGGTTCGGGGGCGTTTTATTCAAGCAATTCTCGAACCGAAAATATTATTGCGGCCTCCGCGGCGCTAAATACCATAATTCAAGAATCGGATGGATTTTTTCAGCATCATCATCGACCGGGTGAACACCACCAATGTGTTCAATATCATCCAGGGGCGCCTGCCGTCCCGGGATACCCATTTGCAAACCATCGTCGATGATGATCTCATCCAGGAATTCCTGAGCGAAATCGAGCGCATCAGTCGCATTTCCAACAGCATGTCGGACGAGGAAGCCGCGCCGGTGCCGGTCTCCGTGTCCGGGGATCTGCGTCGCATCGGCGAGACCTTCTTTCTACAGTTCTTTCCCGAGCAGATTCAGGAACGCCTGCGAAACACCGAACGGGGGTTTCTCTTTCTACACGTGGATTCGCGCCTGCGCAATATTCCCTGGGAATTGCTCCACGATGGGAACTGTTTTCTGGCGGATAAATTCTTCATGGGTAAGAATATTTCCGGCTATTGGCGGGACATCAATCGCGCCGAGCGCGAAAGGCTACGCGTTCTTATCATTGCCGATCCCACCGAGGACCTGGAATGGGCCCGTCTCGAAGGAGAGGGCCTGTTCGAAACCCTGAACGCCGAGGTGAGCGCGGACCGCCTGGACGTGCAATTCATGTCCGGTCGTCGCCTGACGAAGCTCAATCTCCTGGGCGCCCTGAAGGGCATGGACATCATTCATTACTCGGGCCATCTTTTTTACAGCAATGAGCAACAGGAGAGCGGCTGGTTGCTTTCGGACAACAAGGTATTGCGCGCGCGCGAAATCGAAAACGCCGGCTTTTCGCCCTTCCTGGTTTTTTCTAATTCATGTTTGAGTTCGCCCGTGGTACATTCCAACGCCACCGACGCCGAAGTGGCCCAGGGCGCGCGCTTCAACGACCTGGCCGGGGCCTTCTTGAAGGCGGGCATCGGAAATTACATCGGGACCAACTGGGAGATCAAGGACAACAGCTCCACTTATGATTTCGCCGTGCAATTTTACCGGGCGATTTTCGAGGAAAAATCCGTGGGTGAGGCGCTTTACGAAGCTCGCCAACGCGCAAGGCGATCCTACGCGCAGCATGATCTCACCTGGGCCAACTACGTCCTCCACGGCAATCCCCTGACGCGGATTTATCGTTCGGCGGGCAAGCGGACCTTCGACGCTTCGCGCACCATGGTTACGGCCGAGCGCGTCATGGAATACTACCCTTTGCCCATCGCGCAGGGCTATCGCGATTTTCTGAAAGGCACCGAAGACGGTCTTTCTTCGCGGGAGTGTCTGGCGCTTCTGATTGAGACCTTTCAGAAGACCATGCTGACCGTGGGTTCCATCATCTTCGGCAACTATCGCTTTCTCAGCTTGAAGGGAGAACTGCCCGATAAAATCGGCGGCGGCGATCCCCGGGCCTGGGTGGACGGCATCTATCACTGCGTGCGCAATATTCGTTCGTTGAACCTGGAGCTGGCCGCGTCCGGTCTACTGGAAAGCATCGCCCTGCACAAGGAGCCCATCGAAAAGCTGCTGAACTGGTCCGTGCAATTTACCTCGGGCGAAATCGATCAGGACTCTCACGACACCCACCTGGTGACGTTCCAGTACCTGTTCGACAACCTGCTTTCGGACCTGGCGTCGCTGGCGCGCTATCGCATCATTTATCTGCATCGCAACGGCGAAGACGCGGTGATTCTCCACGGACTGGACGCCGAGGACTATCGCCTGGTGCCGGCGGAGTTCAAGGAAACGGTCCTGCTGGAACGCGCGGACCGCAACCGCGGGCGGCTGTGTTTCTATAACAGCTCTCGCAAGATCCTCTTCCCGCTGGAAGACTTCATGACCTACGACGAACCCCGGGGCGAAATCGACTTTCCCATCTACCGCGGCGCGAAGGCTATCAGTTAAAGAATGAAACCTTTGAACCGCGCACTCCGCGCCTCCGCGGTGACTTAAGGCCCTTTTCCTTCCTTATTCCCCGTCTTCTCCCCCCACTATAAGACTTGACCCGCCGGTCCCGCGTCCATTTCTGGAATTGGAATATTATGTCCTCCCAACCCTCCATTCTTCGCCGCCTGGTCGACTTTGTTCGGCTGGGAAACAGTCCCGCGCTGGTGCTGTTCTGCGCGCTTTTTACTTACGGGCTTCTGTACCGGGCCCGACTAATACTGCGCACGGCGCAGGAGGGAACCCTGAAGCAGGAAGGCCTGGAGCTCTCCGTGCTCTTCCCTCATGTGGGGCGGGAGTTGTTCTTTGCGCTGGGAGTGTCCTTGATTGCCTGGCTGGGGTGGCGAATTTTCGTTTTCGCGCGGGAGCGATTGCCGCGGCTGGAGTCGCCCGGGAAGTGGCTCGGACTGATTGTGCTGCATGTTTTTCTGATTGCCGCGGCTTTTCTCTACGCCACTCACTATCGCCTCTTCTTTAGTTTACGATCGGGACTGACGTACGACATGCTCAGCGAAGTCATCGCGGCGAATTCGTTCTTTGCCATGAGCGGGGACGTGAATCCCCAGGACTATTTGTTCTGGGCCCTGGCCATCCTGGTTTACTGGATCTATCGCCTGATGCCGCCCCGCTTGATCCCCCTGCGCAACTTGAGCATGATCGCCTTCGCGGGCGTGGTGCTGGTTCTTGCTTCGACCGGACCGGGAGCCGCCGTCGTGCGTGAGCTACGCGAAAACCCCGTCATGTATACCCTGCGTGATTTCGCGCTGGAGCTGGGGCGAGACGACGACAACACGGGTAGTAAGTTAAACGCGGAGTCCCGGCGTAAGTCGCCCGGCAATTCACCCGGCGGGGTCGGCGGCCCGGCGGGCGATTCGGTCGTGGGACTGCGATATTCGGACTACGGAAACGCGGGCGTCCCCGCGCGTTCGGCCCCCTTGAGAACGCCGGACAAGAAGTGGAACATTCTCTATATTATCATGGAGAGTACCGGGGCCGAATACATCTTTTCGACGAAGCACGGCAATCGCATGCCCATGCCCTTCTTGCGAAGCATCGCCGATAAGTCCCTGTACATGACGGATCACTTTTCGCCGGCCAATACCAGTCCTCGTTCATTGTTCTCGATTTTTACCGGCGTGTATCCGGCGCCCCGGGTGCGCATGTTCGTGACGCGTCCCCGGGTTCGCATTCCTTCCATCATTAATTTCCTGGGCCCCGGACATGAGTCCTTTCTGGTGACGCCGGGCGGCCTGAACTGGTTTTTCCCGAAGGGTTTCTTCAAGAACAGCGGAATGCGCCTGTACGGTTACGACGACATGGGCAAGCGCAGGTGGGGTCCCAGTCCGTCCAATGGGCGCAATGAAATTCAGACGGCCGACTTCTTTCTGAAGCGACTTAAAAAAACGAAGGATCCCTTCGTGGCCGTGTACTACTCCTACATCGCGCACTGGCCGTATTTCAATTACGGGCGAAAATACGACGTCTTTCATCCGGCGAAACCCCGCATCCACCGCTGGGAATATCGCTACTACAACAATCTGCGCTTGATGGATACCTTGATCAAGCGTATGTTCGACCAGCTCGAGGCGAGCGGTCGCCTCAAGGATACCATCGTCGTCATTACCGGTGACCACGGCCAGGCCTTCGGCAAGCACAAGGGCAACTGGATTCATTCCCGGGCCAGCTTTAACGAGAACTATCGCGTGCCCTTGATCGTTTACCAGCCCAGGCTCTTCGCGCCCAGGACCGTCACGCGCAGAACCCTGCACATCGACATCATGCCGACCCTGCTGGACGCCATGGGCATCGCCTATAATCCGCGTCTGCTCCAGGGCGAATCGCTCCTGCGCAACGAGCCGAAGCGTAAATACGACTTTCTCTACGGCAATGAACGCACCATCTCCAGTATTAGTCGCGCGGGAGTCAAAATGCAGGTGTCCCTGAAAAGGCGTACGTGCTGGGTGTTCGATCTGGCCGTCGACCCCGATGAGCGTCGTAAGCTGGGGTGTGCCGCCTATGCGGAACAACGGCGGGTGCTGGATGCGTATCGCCTGCGGCAGAACGAAGTCCTGAAAAAATACAACAGCGATCTGGCGGCGGGCCGAGCTTTTCAGGGGCAGAAGCATCCCCCTGGTGGTTCGCCCTAATCGCCCTGAGCCCGCGGACGAAAACGAAAGCGAAGACGAAGCATCGTGGAATTCTCGGCCTGCCAACGCGAAACCGTATCCTGCGGCGCCTGTTGCGGCGTCTTTAATCTTGAGCTCGACCGAGCGGGGCGCCGTCGGCTGCTTCTGGAGCGCTTTGGTGCCTTCGCCTCCGTTAAATTTCAAGAGGCGTCCACGTTCGTGGAGTATCGCCGTGAGCGCGAGGAACACGAAGCGCGCTACAATCGCCTGAACCACGAAACCTACGTCTGTCCCTTTTACGGTTACCTGCCCGATGGCGATGCACGGGGCGAAGAACCGCCGCCGGATACGCGCACGGGTTGCATGATTCATCCCTCGCGTACGGGGCTGGAACACAGTCAGAACTTTTCCTTCTACGGCGCCTCCATTTGCGCGGACTATGATTGTTCCTGTAAAGAGAAGGACGAGGAGCAGCTCTTTTCGCGCTTCCTGGAACGGCATTTCCCGGGAGAAGACTACGGCCGGCTCATGGGGGACGTGCTGCTGTATTCGGCCCTGGAGAAGGTGCCCGAATTTCCCGGTTTTTTATGGGGCGGTGCCGGGGGTGGCGAAGACCGGCCGCGCGTGGCCGCGCTGTTGGATATCTTACGGGCGCGTCTGACGACTTCGGACTCCCGGGGCATGACGTCCTTCGCCATTAAGTTTCGCTGGTTTGAGACCCCGGAGCGCGAGTTTCAATATTTGCTGGAAGACGCGGACGCGGACGCCGGAGAGCTCGGTAGGAGTATTCGCATTTTATTGAAAAAAACTTCTTGAAGGGCCGGGCCCGCGCGGGTCCAGGTCCAGTATGATCTGGCGGGTCCATTTAGAAACACCCCAGAAGAAAATCATTCTGGATGCGCGGGAGGCCTTGAATCAGGGGGAAGTCCTGATCATGCCCACGGATACGGTCTATGCCTTCGTCTGTTCCCTGGAGGCGCCCCGGGCCATCAATGAGCTGTATCGCCTGAAGAATATTCCCACGACGCAGCACCTGAGCCTCCTGTGTCGGGACGTGGCCATGGCCAGCAAGTATTCCCGAAGCATCCCCAATCATATTTTTCGCTTCATGAAATCCGTCATGCCCGGCCCCTACACTTTCATCCTGCCGGCCAACCGAGAAATGGACCGGCGCGGCACCGGGAAAAAAAAGACCGTGGGCATCCGCGTGGTGGACCATCCCCTGCATACGGCGATCATGGAACAACTTGACATCCCGCTCGTCTCCACGTCGATTACCATCGAAGGTGAATACGCCACGGACCCGGAGGACCTGGACGCGCAGTACGGGCATCAGGTGCACGCGGTGCTGGACGGCGGGATTCGCTATCACGATTATTCCACGATCCTGGATTGCACGACGGGTGATTTCGTACTGAAACGCCGCGGCATCGGAGACGTGGATTCCATCGATGTGATCGAGGAATAAGCGTTAATTTAATGGTCCTGAAAGCAATGGATTTCATTGTTTCGGGAACGCGCCTTAAGGTTCCAACGGCGGCGCGGAAATTTTCTCTTGACAATCGGTTTCATGTCGCGGGTGGAAAACCGGTTTCAAGTAGTTAGTATCGAGAGCATTTATATCGTATCGCGAAGAACGGACTTGTGGTGATTTTAGTTCAATTTACCTGGTCCGGTCTTCGCGACTTATATTCGGGCGTTCGCTGACGCGGTGGGCGCGGGGCGACATGCCCACTCACCGGGGGCCAGGAGGGCCCCCATGGTCGCCGTCGGACAAGGACGTCCGCTCGGCGACCATGAGTGGGCCATGTCGTCGCGTCGCCCTTCATCGGTTCAGCGAATTGTCACGAGAATGGAGTTGAAGAATGGCGGGACATAGTAAATGGGCGAACATTAAACACCGTAAGTCGGCGGTGGACGCGAAGCGAGGCAAGATCTTCAATCGCCTGGTGAAGGAATTGATGGTGGCGGCCAAGCTGGGTGGTTCGGACCCGGACGCCAACGCGCGTCTGCGAATCGCCATGACCAAATCGCGCGCGGCCAACATGCCCCGGGACACCATGGAGCGCGCCGTAAAGAAAGGCGCCGGTGAACTGGAAGGGCAGAACTTCGAAGAGGTGCGCTACGAAATCTACGCGCCGGGCGGAGTGGGGATCATCGTGGAGGCGCTCACTGATAAGAAAGCGCGCACGACTCCTGAAATTAAGAACATCATCAAGAAGCACAACGGATCGCTGGCCGACGAAGGCGCCGTGAGTCGCCTGTTTCAAATGCGCGGGAACATCGTCGTGGAAAAAGCGGCCATCGGCGAAGACGAGCTCATGGAACTGGTGCTGGAAGCCGGCGCCGAGGACATGGTCACCGAGGAGGAGTTCTACGAAGTCTTCACCGAACCCGAGGCTTTCGCGGGCGTGTCCGAGGCCCTGGAAAAGAAGGAGATTCCTACTCAGGTAGCCGAGATTCGCCTGATTCCGCTGGAAGGCACCGAGGTAACGGTGGACGACGAGGAAAAAGCCGGCAAGCTCATGAAGTTCATCGATATCTTCGAGGACAATGACGACGTCCAGTCCGTGGTTCACAACATGAACATTCCGGACGAGATCATGGAAAAGCTGGCCTAGCCCGAGTCGTTTACTTCCCGCCGGAGCAGTTGGCCCCCGAACATTCGACGAGGGCCTTGCATGGATGCACAATGCGTCCATGAAGAATGCGGTAAGTCGTTTGCTCCCGGCCGCGCTGTTATCAATAGCGGCGGCGTTATCGATAGCCGCGGCGCTATTCATGAGTGCCTGTCTCGTGGGCCCTATTTCCCAGGCGGACTACGCGGACTGTTGGCGCAAGACCGATCTCGAATTTTGCGCCATGATGCTTGAGCTGTATTGCGGCGACGATTCGGTCGCGACCAGTGAGCCGGCTCCGAATTGGAGCGGTCCGAAATTTACCTGCGACCAATCCCTGCTGTACTGCGCGGCGGCCGTGCAAGAGGACGCGGAAATTCGGGACAAATCCAATTTCCCGGGCAGTGGCGGCGTCTCGCCCAATGGCTGTTGAACGGCGCGTGAAAATCCCGGATCAACTTGACGGCATTTAATTCGTCTAATATCTTACAAATATAAGGAAGGAGGGTCCCCATGGAAGCTCAAGCTCGTAAGAACACCGAACAAGAAATCGATCTGAAGCAAGATCAGGCCCATGCCCTGGCGCGCGTGGTCGATGAAGTTCGAGCGGACGCTCATATCGAGCCCACCCGTTATCTGGAAAACAGCGAAGTTCCGGAAGGCGGAGAGTAAGACCTCCGCCTCCGGGCGCTCCTCTTTTTATTTTATTTTTATCGAGGGCGTTTCCATCCCGCCATTCGTCCCGGAGTGCCGATTGGGAGGATCTGAATGAAGTACCTGCTTGGTCAGGAGACCGAGTATGCCATTCGCTTCGATCCCGCGCCCGGCCATAAGCATCCGGGAAATCTCAAGCTCTTCAAGGCACTCAAATACGGCATTCGCCAGGTCGTAAAGACCAGCCCCGGCGAACGCGACTTTATTCAACACCAGTTCTTCGTCGAAAACGGCGGCGCTTTCTACTACGAACATCTGCCCTACGCCTCCGACGACGGCCTCATCGAAGGCTCCACGCCCGAGTGCTCCGGGCCGGCCGAGGCCCTGCTGTATCAGCGTGCGCAGGAGAAACTCCTGACCCGGGCCATGGAGCATGCCTATTCCTATTTGGGACGCCATCAAATTCGCGGGACCCTGGGGCTGATCAAGAACTGCCGTGATCACCTGGGCAACACCTACGGCGCGCAGGAGAATTACGAAACCGAACCGACGTCGGGTTTCGACCTGTTCGCCTATCGCCTGGCGGGCGTCTTGTATCTTCCCGCGTATATTTTTCAGTGGGTGGTGATGCCCCTGCTTGAGATTGTTTTTTATCTGGCCATGGGCCTGGGAACCCTGGCGTGCGCGGCGATTCAGTATCCGCTGGAGTTGATGGGGAAAATCATACCGGGCCGAGCCTGGAAGGGTTTGTTCTTCGCCCTGGCGATGCGCTTTGAACTCACCGGTTATTATATTCGCGCGCCCCTGCTGGAACCCAGCCTGCTCGAAACGATCATGTATCATGTTCTGTTGCGGCCCTGGATGATCGTATTGATTCCGCTTGGTTTCGCGTTGCGATTGTTCGTGTTTCGTAAACAGCGGCGAGTCCTGACGGCCTTTCTCGCCTCCCGGGCGATTATCTCCGGAGCGGGCACGTTGCGTCGGGACGGGACCCTGGCGCTGGGCGAAAAGCTGGAAGCCGTTCGACGCATCAATCGCTTTACCATCGGCCCGGATGATCGCCCGCTGTTCGACAACGGCAATTTACAGAAGGATCTCCTGCTGGGCGCCCGCGAAGTGCTGTTGCTTCGAAAGAACTCCTTGAAGCGAACCCTGGCTCCGCCCAGGCGCTTGCAACTGGGCGCCAGCGATTCCAATCGCGCCGAGTTCGCCGAGTACCTCAAATTCGGCACGACCCTGCTCGTCCTGCGCGCGTGCGAAGCGGGCTATCTCGATGACGCTCCCATACTCAAGCATCCCGTTCGCGCCATTCATACGCTGAACGGCGACCCCTCCCTGAAAGCCCGCGCGACCATTCGTCCGAACAAGGCCCGTTCGTCTGCTCGCGCCGGAGGCGATTTGACGTCCCTGGAAATTCAGCGCCTCTACCTGGCCGCCGTGCAACGCTTCTTGAAAGCCGCGAAACACATTCCCCTGGAATATCACGAAATCGCCCGGAGCTGGAAGCAAACCCTGGATGCCCTGGAACGAGACCCGTCGGAACTCATCGGGCGATTGGACTGGGTTTCCAAGCGTTATCTCATGGAAACGGCCGGAGCGGGGAGCAGCTTCGCCGTGAAAAAGAAAATCGATATCGCCTATCACGAACTGGAGCGGGGTTACTTCGATAAACTGCGGGAGGCTGGCATCGCCCCGCGCATCACGCGACCGGAGGACGTGGAGCGCGCCGTGCACGAACCGCCATCGCCTGAATCCGCGCAAGCCCGGGCCGGTCTCATCAAGGGCCTCTTGTTTCCCGGCAAGCCCGTCACCGTCTCCTGGAACACCGCGCGCGTGGGGCGCATGGGCGAACGCCGGGTGGTTTCCCTGGACGAATTTCGCAAGCGCGAAAACTAATTGCGATTCAGGTCATCGCTTGTCTTGTAGCAGGGCAGGTCCGTCACTCCCTTCTCGATTATTATGTACATGGTCTTCGGCAACAGGGATGAACCTTCCAGCGCTTGCAGTCTTTCTCGGCTGTTAATGGAATGGAATTTGAGTTTTGCTTGAATCGCCGCGGAGGGCGCCTTGCCGACTTTCGCCAGGCATTTGAACCAATCCTGGCGGTGAACTATGGTTCCCTGGAATTTGACCGAGCTGAAATCCGCGGCAAGCAACTTCGCGCCCGTACCTGTTGTTGCGCAGCGGGGCATGACCGCCATGCAGAAGGCCGTGTCTTTCAGTTTCGCATTCGTGAATTTGGCTTCGCGGAGGTCGCCGCCATGGAACTTTGCGTTAGTCAGGTCCGCTCCGGTAAAATCGGCATAGCGTGCATGGGGGGCTTTGAAGAAAGCGTCCCGCATTTTGGCGCCGGGAAACTTCGCATATTCCAGAATCACATTATGAAATTCCGCGTCCTCCAGGGAAGAATCTTCGAAACGAGCGAATTCCATCAAGACTCTTCGAAAGACCGCGCCGTCCAGCCCCGCGTAGGGTAAGTCAAGGGATGTCAGATTGAATCCCGCGAAGCCGGAGACTTCCGTCGTTTGTAGGCGACTGACTTGAGTTCCCGAGATGTCGGCGGCCGCGAAACTTTGTCGGGCTATTAAGCCCTCCAGATCGACGCCGGACTCCACCAGGGCAATCAGCAATTGTCCTCGCTCCGGGCTGAGGCCTTTCCGGATGAGTCGGCCGGTCTGATCCAGATAACGATATGGGCGCAAGATCTTGTTGAGCGCGATAATCCGTCCCTGTAAGCGGCGGGACAAGCGTGGTTGTATGCTGTATGATTTCAGACGCGGAAAGACCGATACGCTGAAGCCGAGTTCATTTAATTCCCTTCGCCATGCTCCGTTTTGCTTGAGACCTTCGTAGTCAAAGCCGACCGAGGATTTTCCGTAGCGGTCATTGATTATCTCGCGCGCGCGTGCCATGGATTTCCATTTCGAACGAGTCAGGGCCCTTTCGCGTGCGTCCAGTTCCCTGTTCATTTCATTGAGAATTGCGCTCAATTCAAACGTGAGCGCCGAACGGCGATTGGATTCCACGAGATTGTTTTGCGCGTCCAGCAATCGATTTTGATTACACAAAAGCCAGGTCTGAGTGCTGATAAATACCAGCGGCGCAATTGCCACAAGCGCCGCGAAAACGCCGAGCCGCGTAAAGCGCGATAGTAAACTGGCCAACCAATCTCGCGTCGTCGCCCGGGGCCAGTTTTTCCTGTTGCCGTCCAACCATCCTGACCAGGCGTCCCAGAGCTCGCGGCTCTTTTCGAATAGACCCGAGCCAAGAAAGGCCCAGGCGAACACCCGTCCGAAAAAACCGCCCGTGCGTCCTACCGTCTCACGGTTCTTCTCGGACCGGGTTCGGTCTTCGGCGGCGGCTTGTTCATATTCCTTAATTTCATTCTCAAGCGACTCTATGCGTGCGAGTAACTCGGCTTGCGTTGGATTGTGTTCTTTGTCCCCGGGCATGAGCGAATTTATAAATTGAATCAATAAACAGTCAAGATGGATTGCGTTTTCCTCGGAATTTCCCGACTTGACGCGCGCTTACTTTCCTGGATTATGTCGCATGTGAAGATCCTGGGAATTGATCCCGGCTACGGTATCGTGGGCTGGGGCCTGGTGGAGCCGGGCGTGGGAAGCCTTACCGCCGGCAAACCGCTGTACGGCGTTATTCGAACCAGCGCGGGCACGCCGTCCCATGAACGCATGGCCATCATCCTGCGCGATACCACCGAGCTGCTCAATACCTATCTACCCGATTGCGTCGTGGTGGAAAAACTCTACATGAACAAGAACATCAAGACGGCGGGAGAGGTCTTCCAGGCGCGGGGCGTGATTCTCGCGGCCATCGCCGAGTTCGGCTGCGAAATCATCGAGATCAATCCCAATCAAATCAAGCACATGGTGACCGGGCGGGGCAATGCCGGCAAAGCCGAGGTAACGCTCATGGTCCAACGCCTGTTGAACATCCAAAAGAAGATCACCCCGGACGACGCGGCCGACGCGCTGGCCGGAGCCGTGGCCGGTTCGTTCTTGATGCAGTCGCGCGCGGTAATTCGCCGTTCGGTCATCCCGGGGGCCAAATGATTTCGGGCATTCGCGGTAAAATCGCGCGCTTCGGCGCGTCCTCCGTGCACCTGGATACGGGCGGCGTCGAATACGAAGTGCACGTACCCCTGAACGTTTTCGAAAAACTTCAGACCGGTAAAGAGAAGGAAGTTCATCTCTTCGTCTACCATCATTTCATGCAGGACGAGCAACGCCTGTTCGGTTTTCAGGAGCCCGGCCAGCGTACGCTCTTCGCCGCGCTCAAGACCATCAAGGGCCTGGGCACGTCGCTGGCTTTGAGTCTGCTCAGTCACCTGGACGGCGTGACCCTGCTGGAGCTGTGCATCAATAAGGACATCAAGACCCTCTGCAAGATTCCTCGCGTCGGCAAGTCCACCGCCGAGACGCTGAGCTTCGAGATCAATCGCAAGAAGGATAAGTGGGAAAAGATCATCCTGGCCGAAGGCACGAAGAAACCCGCCGCCCGGGATACGCAGGAAGAGCTGGCCTTCCAGGCCCTCGTGCAACTGGGCTACAAGGACAAGGAGTGCGCCGAGGTGCTCTTGAAACTCAAGACCGGCAAGGACCGGGACGCGTCCGAGCTGATTCGGGAAGCGTTGCGGCTGCTTTGAGAAAGAGACCGCGGAGAGTCAAAGACGGAGCGAGTTTAGTTATCCTGCGTCTTGTTTTTGTTGCGGCGATGCAATACGGATTCTCCCAGCCAATACAAGATCAGCAGCCAGGCGTGCACGACGACGAGGTGCAGGAAGATGATTCCCGCGCCGATATCGCTGTAGTCGAGATCACCGTAACTACGGCCCCATGCGTAGAGTTTATAAAGCATCATCGCGACGAGTTCCACCAGGGGCTGAACCAGTAGAATAAGAAGTTTTTGCCTTCTGGAACGGCGGGACCAAACCAGCCAGGCTGTCAATGCGATGGGCAGCAAGACTACCGCCGGGATCAGGGTTTCCAGAATCATATTCGTTTCTCAATCGTATACGGGGTCACGGCGTCGGCGCGGCATTTCTCGAAATTTCGGCTACCAGGTTCTTCTTAACGTAATTCAAGAATTTCAAGACCACGAGCGAAAGCCAGGGCTCCCAGTTTCTGTTTCCGCGGGGTAGGACTTTATAGCTCTTGGCGTGGGCCATGGAATAAAAGCCGCCGTCATTGTACATATAAATGAAGTTCTTCACGCGGCGCATAATCATTAATATGGTTGGAACCGTCCACTGGATATTCGAGCCCGTTCCGGTATAATGAAAGCCGTTCATGCGAGCGAATGTTTGCCATCGCCGCTCGATGCTGGCCACTCCGGAGCGAAGATAATAGTGTCTCAGCATTTCAGATAAGCTCTGTGAGGCGAGCACCTCCATTGTATACTTTACTCCGAATGCGTCCACGTCTCCGAGCAGGTCCACTTCCGGCGCGGATAATTCATAGTAGCCCGCAATGGACGGCGTGGTCATCTCATGGGCTTTTTTCGGGGCCTTCGGATGGGGTTTCTCGTTTTCGAGATGCGCTACGTGCCAGACCACGGCGATGCCCAGGTCCGCCGCCCAGGTCGCCGGATCAATGTTCGGAACATCATAGGCGGCGAAGGGATCTCCGGTGCGGGGATGGTTCAGGGCGTCGATGCCCAGGAACAAATGACCGATGTCGATCAATTCCCCATTGCGCAACTTGATGTACGGCGAGGGGTTATCGCCTATGGCGTTCTCATTGCCGCGGGCCGTGAGATAATTATAAATATGGGAGCCGACCTTGTCCCTGGTTACTTCCGAATCATTGCCGACATCCACGTATGCCGTGTCCTTGGCGTCCGGGATCAAATTGTGAAAGGCCTTCTGGTTCTCATAGGAATCCCGATTGCCGCCGTAATACAGAAGTCGGATGCGCGTGACGATATCTCGCGGCGATTCCCCCGGGTAGGCTCGTTCCACGCCGTTCACCATTTGCACGAAATATTCGATGGGAATGATTGCCAGGGGATCGTTCTTACCCGTAGGCTTGTTGTATCCCAGATCCCTCTGAATGACCCGGCGCGAAACCGTATCCGTCTTACCGCCGGTTTGCTGAAACGTATGGGTGATCTCATGGGCCAGGAGTTTTCTGCCTTCCCGCGTGCCCGGGCGATAGTGACCCTTGTTAAAGGCGATGTGATTGCCCGTGGTGAAGGCCTTCGCGTGAATAGCCTCGGAAGTTCTTTGCGCGCGCTGGTCGTCGTGAATTCGGACATGGCTTAAATCACGTCCGAACCTGGGTTCAAGAAATGCTCTTTCGCTTTTCGGCAAGGGTCGGCCGCCGGCATTCTTCATGGCGGAGACATCCCGAACTACGCCGGGGTTCGCCTTGAACGACCCGCCGGTCGTCTTCCCGCCGGTTTTTCGGGTAATTTGGTGCCGCACTTCGGATCTATAAACTCCGCGTTCACTTCCCCTGGACGAGGCCCCGTCCGCGATATGCCCTGGGATCCGGTGTTTTGCTTGTAGGCCATGAACCTTTTCCGACGAGCCGACCGTATTACTATTCTCCTTCGAAAAAAACACGGACGACACGGGACCATTGACTACTTGCTCGGCGACTCTATCGGCTTGTTGTTCATGCGGATTATTAGAGGCGCTGACTTCCATATCCGCCGCCTGGATGCCCAGCACGCTCATCGTCTGAAGGCGGCGCTTTTTCATGAGTTGCTTACGATTAATTTTGGAATCTTTTTTTCTCCGCGAATGCCGGGCGGAGGTACGGGGCTTATTGCCAGGGCTGCTGTGGGACTTCATTATTTCGCGGGCTCCGAAGCTGAAAATAGTCTAGTCTCCTTATTTAGATGTCAAAGATCGGCGACGTCAACGGCAATCGGTTCTTGAGGCTTACGATGACTTTTAATTTTTCGAAGAATAAGGCATTTTCGGATTAAAATGCCGCGGTAACATTCGCGCACGGTCCGCGGTGAAATCGGCACTCGACACACGAATCGGACCAATTACGCGAATTGAAGGCAAATAGACCCGGCTATATGCGGGTATTTCGCAAAATTCGCGCCCATTCGTGTTCTCCAGCCTCGATTTCAGCCTAAAATTTTGCTTGCTCGGTAATTTCAGACATGTATACTGAAAAGGTCTTACACGGAGGTAGGATATGTTACGAGAAATAAATGCTTCACACGCGAATAACACCGCCAGTCATCAATTTTCCAACAGTCAATTGACCATTCGAAAAATGCCGCCGCAGGAGTTTCTGCTCTCTAATATCCAGGATGGAATGCAGGGAGAAACCGACCAGCGCAAAGTGGGCCGCAATACCAATGCCTCGGTCCTGGACAACTTCATCGATTACCGGGCCTGAGCTCGCGCCGCTTCTAAAATAAAGTTAAGGACGGAAAGCGCTGGAGAATCCGGAGGATACCGCGCCGATTTCCGTTCGCTACAACTACCATCTCGCCACCGGCCTGAATGGCGGGGTGGAACGTTACCTCGTTCAGCAAGAACAGTTTTTACTGTGGTCCCTGCATTCCTACTGTGGAGTGCTGGGAGATCAGACGAGCACGTCCCCCGGCCAAGTTCTCCATTCCTTTTATAATCTGCGGCATGCGCCGGAGTTTTCCCGTCCGCGGCCGTTTCCCTCGCGGTGGAAGCTGGAGGATTTACTGAATCGCCCGGCGCTGTTCGAAGACGTTCTCATTACGAACTTCCACGGGCTGAATATGGATTTCCCGACCGGCGGTCCCTCGGACTGGACGGAGTTTCTGCCGATCCCTTTTCAAGGTCGACGCGTGAACGATGCCTATCGCCTGGAAATTGCTACGGCGAAAGCCGCCTGCGGCGATTGCCCGGCGAACGTAGCCCACGACATCGCCGGTTGTTTCGGGGTCTTGCGAATTCCCGCGGCTCACGCCCGGCTCAATGAACGCGTGGCTCGCCGTATGGCGGAGCTTGAACCGGCCGAGCGCGATTTATTTACGCGAACCGATCCGCCCTGGTTCGGGCTCTGGTCTCGGTGCGCTCTGTATGAAAAACAATTACACGTCCTGGAAAAGCTACTGTCTCCTCTGGAGGGTGCCTTCGCGGATGAGGCGATTGCGCGGGACATGGGCGATTTACTGGAGGCGATACGTACTGCTCTGGAAAAAGATCTGCTCATGCACGCGCGCCTTTCCATCGGCTTTCAGGGCGGCCTGGGCGGCAAGGGTTCGCGCGCCCAGTGCGGACATTGTGGAGCGGCCCTGAAGGAAACGCAAGAGGGAGGAAGCAAGCTCGAATCCCATTGCCATGCCTGCGGCAATCGCGCGACGAGTTCGCAATTCTCCGATTCCGGACGCGAGCTGGTCAATCTGGCGTTTTATCACCAGCGTCATACTCTCTATCGGGAACTGGGGCGCCGGCGTTACTTCGCTTTTTTGAAGCGCTTCTTCAAGCACCTGGGCCTGAAAAGCAGGCAACAGCGTCACGCGCTGGGGCGGCTCAAGGCGATTATCGCCGATGAGAAATGGCAGTACGAATCTTGAACAGACCGATGCCGTTCATTATCAGGAATTCCATGATGCCTCAAAAATACGCCCTTAGCGCGCGGCCCAGTCGTGCCAGATCCCGGAGCTTGTTTTCGAACAATAATTTTTCGGCTCTCTCGTCGGTGAGTTTACGGCGATTGCGGCGCACGTAGATGTCCGTATGGCGCGTGATGGTTTCCAGATAGGGAAAGTCCTCCACCAGCTTTTCCAGGCAATTCGTCCTCGGTCAGATGGGTTAGCGCCTGGATGCGGGTCAGCAAGCGCTCGTTGAGTTCATGGCGATGGGACGTCTCCCGGGAGGCCGCGTCGAGATTGACGCCGGGCGCATGGCGCGCGGCCGCGAAAGCCGCGGCGGGGTCGTCGAGGACGGGCAGGGCGTCCACGAAGGCGCGGATGTCCGCCGGCCTTTCGGCTCCGGCGATTCGCGCGCCGCGACCGGTGATGTTGACCACGCGCACGCCGCAACGGGGGATGGCGTCCTCAAACCAGTGGCGATACAGTTCCAGCACGTAGTCGGTGAGGACCGTGCCGCCGTCATGGGCCGGAACCTGGTGGGTTTGGCGCTTGCGAATCACCGCCTCGTTGATCCGTTCCAGGCTCTCAAAACGCGATACCGTCGTAAGCCAGCGTTCATTGTGGTGCGTTCCCGTGGAGTGGATTTCGCGGCCGGTGTAGGCCAGATCCTGGCCGATGAGAATGATGGGGTCGGCGCCCAGGAAGCGCAGTAGTTCAAATCCGGTGGTGGCCACCGAACCGCCCGATTGAATATCGCCGATGGGCCCGGCGATGCGTTCGGCATGCTCCGTGCCGGGCGTGGCCAGGCGCTCCAGACTGCCGTCGGCGCGGGTGATGTACTTGGCCGTGGTGGAGAAAATCGTTCCGGCCGGTCGGACATTGCGCAGCACCAGCGGGTGCGTGACCAGATCGGCGAAGAGAATGGATTCGCGAATCGCGTCGCCCAGGAAGTGAA
>CAZGYS010000020.1:12706-23565 GCA_964530305.1 uncultured Leptospiraceae bacterium | reverse complement strand
GGCATACCCCCCGGCCAGCAGGGTCACCATGGGGATCTCCGGGCGATAATCCCGAATCATGCGGTCCCGCTCCGCCATTCCATTGCGGGTCAGACTCAGGCCGCCCAGGGTATCATGCTCGAAGACATCCACTCCGGCCAGATAAAAGATTAGTTCGGGTTCAAATCGCTCCGTAATGCTTTGCAGGGCCCGGCTCAACAGAGTCAGGTATTCCTCATCGGGGCAGTTGGTCCGCAGGCCGATGTCCAGGTCTCCCTTCTCTTTGACGGGGTAATTCTCTTCTTCGTGCATGGAAAAAGTGAAAACGGTATCGTCGCCCTGGAAGATTTTGGCGGTACCATTGCCCTGGTGCACGTCCAGGTCGATCACGAGCACATTCTTAACTTTTTTCTCTTTCTGGAGAATCCGAATGGCGATGGCCGTATCATTCAGATAGCAGAAACCCTCGGCGTGCTCCCGGAAGCTGTGGTGAAATCCGCCCCCCAGATTCATGGCCGAGCCGTGTTCCAGGGCCTCCCGGGCGGCCATCACCGTGCCGCCGCAACCCAGGAAAAATCCGTCCACTACGGGCTTATTGAGAGGTAGTTCACTTCGATACAGGCGCTTGGTATTGTTCAGAGTCAGGAGGTCTTTCATGTACTCCTTGTCGTGAACCAGGCGGGCTTCCTGTTCCGTGATGGGAGCGGGCTCCAGGAAGCGGTGCTCCTTGAAGCGCGGGTCGTCCACCAGCTTGAGATAGATGTATCCGAATTTAACGGAGGGAAAGACATGGGGGCCCAGATCCAGGTTGTAATCGGAGGAATAGACAAACAGGGGCAGGGCGGTCTTCTGTGAGGACTGTTGGGTCATTTCTCTGGACATTAACCAAAATCCCGCCCCGGTTCGGGTCAAGGTTTTTAGGCCGCGGCGGCCCGGGGGACGAGGGTAGGGATTCTTTCTACCCTATCTTGTCGGCTGGGATACCCCGCGCTCTAAACCCCGCACCGAAAAGCCGCGGTCCATACGGAGCCGCTTACCGGCATGTCGGATTCCTACCACAATCCGGCCCTGAAAAGGGCTGATGTATTTTTTTAATTGCGCCCGCCTTCATTGTATCCTTCCCTGACTGCGACGGGCTTCTCACCCGTCCGCGCCCCGGCAACTTCATGGACGAAAACCCCGAAACAAAACCCACTGATAATACCCCTCCTCCCGGCTCATCCCAGCGAAAGATGAGCGACGCGGAGCGCAAGGAACCGGTCGATAAGAAGCGTATCGCTCTGTTGAACGGCGCCTGTGGACAGGGGGATCGCGTCAGTATCTCCGGCCAGGTGGTGGACATTCCGGTAACGGCCACCCAGAAGACCGAGACCTGGGACCTGGTGAATTCCATTCCCGCTTCCCAGAAGAGTAAGATTCGTCCCATTATGGATTTCGGCATGGCCGGCGTACGCAAGGCGCGCCTGCAACTGGAGATCCTGGAGCGTCCCGCCTCCGCCGCGAAGGACGGCGCCCTCACGCAGGAAGAACTGGAAGCGGCCAAAGTGCTGTTTACCTCCGAGGTGTTCGTCGGTAACGACAACTCCTTCTTCCAGATTGAACTTAAGACCGATTTGCCCGCGGGCGATTACATCGTGCGCGTGATTCTGCGCGGGATTGATTCCCTGCGTCAGAGCGTTTCCGACCTGGCCTTCATCGGGGACAGCAAGAGCCTGATTCTTAAGAAGGACATTCCCATCGGGCACGGGCGCCTGCGAATCCTGGACTCGGATTACAAGGGACTCATCATTACCTCGGATATAGACCAGACTTTTCTGGATACGCGCATTGATTCCAATCGTGGATTGCTGGGCACGCTCTTCGAGGAGCTGACCGACAAAAAACCCCTGCCGGGCATGCCGGAGCTCTTTCGCGAAATCCAGGCCGGACCCATCGGGCCCGTGCCCCTGTATTTTATTTCCGCTTCGCCGCATTTCTTTCGCCGAACGTTCTCTTCTCTTTTCGACCACCTGCAGGTGGATTACACCGGGCTGAATCTGAAATACGTAATGAACACGGTGGACTCCGTGATTCGCAAGACGGTTCAAACCGTCCTGAATCTGGACGATTTGCTGGCCGACGGTTTCGGTCCCGCCATGGAACGAACCATGAAGTTCCTGACGTCCAGCGTCGACAGTATCTTCGATCACATTCCCTACAAGCTGGGAACGCTGCTGGAAAATCGCCTTATGCAGCCCACGGGCGCGCGGGAAATCCTGCTGGGGGATAACACCGAAAGCGATGCCTTTATTTTCACGCTCTATCAGGGTCTGCTGCTGGGCAAGATGCGCGGCGCGGAGCTGGAGGAGTATCTCTACAAGCTCAAGTTTCGCGGGCGCGAAGCCCTGACGCGAGACGCGGCCAAGCGCGTTTGCGTCCTTACGGAACAAAACCTGGAGCGTCACGGCAACGTGAATTCGGTCTCCGAGGTCTGGATCAATCAGGCTTTCGCCGAGCCGGACGAGCCCAGCATGATTGAAAGCATCAAGGAAGCGCTCCCGCCGAACATGCTTTCCGAGGATGAACTGGCGCGGAAAAAAGAAGGTGAAATTAAGCTGTTTCGAGCCTGTTACGGCGCCGTGGGTTTCAGCATGCTGGCCATGGAAAGCAATCTAATTGAAAAAGAACAGGTGGAGCGCATCTGGAACAGTTTGATGGGCGCCACGCTGCGCGGAGAAAGCGTCACGGCCGAGACCTTTCGCAAGGTGGCGGCCAAATTGAACATCGCCCGCGACGATTTCATTGATTCCTTCCTGTCCTGATTTCACGTGAATTTCACCCGGGCGCGAAGCTGATAGTACGATTTACATATGCCATGGGAATAAACCGGTGAAGCTCGACCGGGAACAGAGTTACTTTCTACTGCACGGCCTGCTCAGCAGTCTGGTGTCGGTTCGCGTCGAGGGTATCCTGAACATGCCGCGGACCGGCGGAGCTCTGCTCGTCTGCAATCACGGCGATTCCTTCGATGCCCTGATTCAAGGTTTGTATTCGGGGCGGCGGCTCACGTTCATGGCCAAGGCCGAGCTCTTCGAGGGCGGCTGGATGGAAAAGCTGAGCGAAGCCCGCGAAAAGCTGCGTGAACAAGGACTGCCGGATGAATGGGCCGAACTGGCCGAGACCCTGCTGGAGCTTTTCAGTCAGACCATCCTGGATACCACGGTGGTTTCCGTGATTCGCAATTACCGCACGGGCAGCGCGGGCGAAAGCGTAGCCTATTATGACGAATTGCTGGAGCGCGTCCTGGGGCATCTCAAGGAGGATCGGGTCGTGGCCGTCTATCCCGAAGGCGAAAGGTCCGGCGACGGTAAGATGAAACCCTTCAAGGGTTTCGCCGCGAGGGTCGCGCTGGCCGCGCAGGTACCGATCATTCCCGCCGCCATCGTGGGCGCCCACGGTCTGAGCGATCTCGGACGCTGGGCGCAAGGTCGAAACCGCGGGCGTTCGGTGATCTATCGCATCGGCAAGCCCATTCCGCCCGTGCATTTCCCGAACGGCCGGGATAAGCGCGCCATTAAAACCCTGACCCGGGAAATGGAAGGCAAGGTCTCCGAACTATTGTATCGGACCAATGGCCGCGTGCCCGTCCACGCGTGAAGCCGGCGCCGGCGCGATGCGGCCTGGAAAGTTTCTCTTGCGAAAATCGCCGCGGCGAATAAACTAAGGACCATGGCTCCTCAATCGCCTCGTGAAGACGAATATCGCGCGCCATCGCCCTCGATGGACGACAACCCCTACGGCATGTCCCCCGACTCCACCGTCATGCCCAAACCCCGCGTGGGTGGCGGAAAGGGAGAGCCGGCCGATCCCGGTACGCGTATCATCGCGCACATAATCGATCAGGCGTTGCCCTGGATCGTTTTGTTCGGTCTTTCGTTCGCGCTGGCGATCGTTCAGGAAGTAACCGGGAGTAAGGACGACGCATACGCGAGCGTCGCGGGTTCCGCCTGGCTGTTGCTGGTGGGCGCGTATATCGTCTATCAACTGGTGCTGGTTTCGCGCACGGGGCAGAGCCTGGGTAAGCGCTTCATGAAAATCAGGGTCGTGCGCATGGACGGCAGCCGCGCGGACCTGGCGACGATTCTCTTTCTGCGAAACTTTATTCCCAATTTACTGAGCGCCCTTACCTGTTACATCTTCTTCGTCATCGACGCCGTGCTCATGTTTAATCCGGATCGCGCCACGCTCCATGATAAGATGTCCGGGACGAAGGTCGTGCGCGTCGAGGATTAGCCGCCACGAGATATACTCTGGCGATTCCACTGGTAACCGTTCACGTCCCAAACAGGTGCGTCAAAATCGTCGTGCCCGCGCCGCCGATGCTCTGCAACAGGCCGCGATTCGCGCGCTTCAGTTGGTTGGGTCCCGCGCTTCCGGTTAGTTGCTGAAAGATTTCGCAGGTTTGATAGAGAGCCGTGGCGCCGATGGGGTGGCCGCGAGCCTTGAGTCCGCCCATGGTGGCGATGGGCAGGCGACCGCCCGGGCGAATGTCGCCGTCGCGAGCCATGCGCCAGCCTTGCCCACGCTCCGCGAAGCCGCAGGCCTCCAGCGCCAGGCAACTCATGATACTGAACGCGTCGTGGACCTCGAAGAAGTCGATGTCCTCCGGTTTGATGTCCGCCTGACGAAACGCCTTTTCCGCGGACAGTCGCGACGCCGTCAAGCCGAGGGGATCAGCCCGGTCCTCGATGCGAAAGCGGTCGATGGAAGCGGCGGAAGCGAGCAATTGCACCGGTGTCTCCGTATACTTACGGGCGTGGGCGGTCGGCGCCAGCATCACCGCGGCGGCACCGTCGCAGACCGGCGCGCAATCATAGAGACGCATGGGCGGCGCCACCAGCTTGCTGTTCTTTACCGTTTCCAGATCGATTTCGCGGCGAAAGAGCGCCAGGGGATTCGTGACCGCGTTGGCGTGGGCGTTCACGGCGAAGGGCGCGAAGCTTTCGTATTCCAGCTTGTGCGCGTCCAGGTATAATTGCATGAGGCGAGCGTTCATGGACAGCAGGGTTTCGCCCGCGGGGATTTCGGTCTCCGCGTCCAGGGCGCGAGCCAGGGCCTGGCGAGCATCGCCGTCGCTCATTTTTTCCACGCCCGCGGCGATGGATAGTTCCGCCTGGCCGCTGGCCACGGAAAGGTAGGCCATGCGCAAAGCCGCGGCGCCCGTGGCCGTGGCCGCGCGAATATCCAGGGCCTCCAGATCCGAGAGTCCGGCCGCGTCGGCGATGAGGGCCGCCGTGTGTTTCTGACCCTGCAGTTCATCCGAGAGCATGTTGCCCAGGTAGAGGGAGTCCACGCGATCGGCTCCGGCGGCCTCGAGCACGAGCCCTACCGCGCGGGCGCCCATTTCGCGCAGGCTGTCCGGGTTCTTCTTCATGACCGGGATCCGGCCGATGGCGATTATTGATACGTCACGCACGCGCGCAGTCTACGCGCCGTCGGGGGCTTCGCAAGTAAAATCCTGAAAAGGCCGGGACTTTACCATTGATTGGAAATCGCGCCGGCGGGGAAATTTTGCTTGCGCCGTATTCGGGCGACCCGCCGATACGCTCATGAAAATTTTCTCCCGATTTTTTTCCAGCCTGATCACGCGGGTAGGCATGGGCGTCGTCTTTGCGGCGGCCTTCGCGGCCGTGCCCCTGGCGGCGCAGAGCAGCGCCGGCAAGGCCGGGCGAAATTCGTTCACGCCCTTTCTGGAGCGTTATGTTCTGGATGAGCTCAAATCGCTGCGGACGGATCTCCAGGCGCGGGACAAGAAGCTCACGGAGAAATTGGCGAAGCAGGAACTGGCTCTGGCGGACCGGGCCATCAATTATTCATATAATACCGTGACCTACTTCTTTTACATCATCGCCGCGGCGGCGTCCTTGCTGGTGATCGTCGGCTGGCAGTCCTTGCGGGATTTGAAGACCTCGGTGAAGAGCATCGCGGATAAGGAGATAACCCGTTTAACGGAGGAGTATGAGCATCGCCTTACGAGCCTGGAGGAGCAACTCCGAGAGAAGAGCCGGGAGATTGTCGAGAACCAGGAGAAAATCGAAGAGACGCAAGAGGTTCAGTCCCTGTGGATTGCCGCGGCTCAGGCTCCCGATCCTCACGTTAAGATCGAATTCTACGATCGCATTTTGAAAATCAAGGTCGAGGATCCCGAGGCGCTCGTCTACAAGGCGGATGCGGCCCTGGAGATGGGTGAAAAGCAATGGGCGTTGAGTCTGGTGAATCGCGTGCTGGAACAGAACCCGGAAAACAGTCTGGCGCTGTATCAACGAGCTTGCGCGCTTACCGGTCTGGAGCGATTCGATGAAGCGGTGACGGATCTAACTCGAGCGGTGGAACTGGCGGAAGTTCTGAAAGAGCGCGCGTTGGAGGATCCGGATCTCGAGGAGCTGCGCAAGCTTGACGGCGTTCAGGCCGTATTGACCTGAACGCCAGCGTGGGAGTCGCGTCGGAAGCATATTCGCCGCCGGAGCTATCCCTTAAAAATCGGAATAGTCGCGGGGGAGATCCCGGGGGACTTCATTGCGGCCGATGCGAAAGAGCGCTTCCCAGGGTTTCGGGAAAATCACCCAGTGGTGATTGACGAAAGTCAGTCCGGCGTAGGTGCGGCCGACTTTCTGGCCGGGCTTCGCGAAAGTAAACGCGTAGATGGTAACTTCCTTATTCAGGCGCGGGATAACCCAGTTGTAGCCGCGCGGCAGTCGCCGCAGGCCCTTGCGCTTGAGCAGGTCCTTTACCTTCACCTTGTGAATGACGAGACTGGTCTGGCCCTTGCGAGGCTTGATCAGGTAGCGCCCCTTTTCCCAATCGTTTAGATAGACGCGATAGATTCGTCGCGCGGTTCTATCCTTAAAGAAGCGATGAAAATCCGAGCGCGTGGGTTGCAGGGCCTTCGTCAGGGCCTTGTGATCCGCGCCGGGTTCCAGGAAAGCCTGCAACAGGCGACGAACGCCGTTTTCATTATTGGCATAAGAGCTCGTGGGCGGCACGGCTTTTTTCTTGGCCGGGTCTTTCGCGTGAACGCGGGTTTTGCCGTCGCGATCCAGGGACTTGTCCAGCGCACGATCATAATTGCCCCGGGGACCTTTTACCACGCCTTGCACCAGGCGCGTAATGGGTTGTTCGGGCTTCGACGAGTCGGCCCACAACAGGCCGGCCGAGATCAGCATCGAGGTCGTGGCAATCGCCGCGGCCGCCTTGCGATGGGGGGCCGTCAGATTCTTTTTTATATTCATGGGTTTTCCTTCGGCCGCCGGGGACCGTCTGATTGGATTATCGTGATTCTCCGGAATTTCTAAAGCGAGTTCCCGACTCCCGGGGCCTTATTTTCCTTTTATTCGGCTCCGGGGCGATTTTTCTGGGTTCATGCTTCGGGGACTGGACCTGCTTGTATTCGCGGCCATGGGCAGCCTGTTGCCGTCCGCGGCGCTGCTGACGCGGCGTTTTCCCATGGACGTTCGGGCCCGCTACGCAATGGGCTTCGTGCTGGGCCTGCTGGCCTTCCTGGCGCTGCCGGTGATGTTGCGCCTTAAGCTTCCGAGATTGTTGATTCTGGCGGGCTTGCTCCTGCAGGTGGGCAACACCTTCTTTTTCTGGATGTTCACCATGGCGGCGGTGCGGGACCGCTTCCGTTCGCGCTGGTATCACTGGCTGGTGCTGGGGTTCAAGGTGGTGATTGCCGTATTGTCCCTGTGGCCGGAGCGTCCTTTTCTGATTCGTGATTTGAGCGCCGGGGAAAAGCTCATCATGAGCTGGTTTCCGCCCGCGCTGTTTTCGGTCATTCTCGTGGCTCTTTCCCTGCACCAGGTGGCGCGAGGCTTGCGCGATGATCTGGTGGAGGAACGCAAGCGTACGCGCATCACCGTGCTCATCGTCGGGGCGATTACGATTCTTTTGATCATCATCATTCGCCTGAGTTTCCATGGCGAAAAACTTAACCTGGTCTATGAGGCCGCCAGTGCCGCCATCGTACTGATCCTGAGTCTATTTTTTACCATGCGATTCGTTCGCATCGATCGGGCTTTTCTGGGAGATGAAGACGAATCGCCGTCCGCGACAACGCCCGTAGACGAACAACTGCTCGCTCGATTGCGGCAACTCTTTGAAACGGAGCATTACTACCGAGAGGAAGGGCTGACCATTCGAGGTTTGTCCGAGAAGCTGGAGGAGCCCGAGTATCGCCTGCGTAAACTGATCAACGGAGGGTTGGGGTATCGCAATTTCAACGACTTCGTGAATCGGTATCGGATTCAAGAGGCCTGCGAGATTCTGCTGGATCCGGATAAGGATGATATTCCGGTACTGCGCATTTCCATGGATCTGGGCTATCGCTCCCTCGGCGGTTTTAACAAGAGCTTCAAGGATTTGACGGGCACCACGCCTACGGCCTACCGCAAGTCCGGCGGCAAGGGCGCCGGGAATCCATCGCCTTGAGCACCGCCTCAAGCGGCCGGTTTTTCCTACCATATTTCGAAATCCGTAGGTTTTTTCCGGGATCGGGAGGATCTCCCGGCCCGAATATGCGAGACTTCTTTCCGACGGCGGATGAATCGCCGCGAGCGGAGAGAAATTATGGATGCATTACAAAGCAGTTTTAAGCAATATCAGCCCATGGTGTTCGGGGTGTTTCTGGGCCTGGTGGCTCTCGAGGCATTTTGGAGTAAGCGCAAGCAACTCGGCTTCTACAATGGAAAGGAAACCGCGGCGAATTTCGCCATCGTTTTCGGAACGAATATCATGAAGCTGGTGGCGACCGGTTGGCAGCTTTTCATTCTAGGGCTGGCTTATCAAGTGACGCCCTTGCGATTGCCCGATTCCATCTGGTCCTTCGTGGCGGCTTTCTTCCTGGTGGATTTTTTCTACTACTGGTACCATCGCTCCATGCACGAGTTCAAGCCGCTATGGGCTTTTCACCTGGTGCATCACTCCAGTCCCTGGATGAATCTCACGACGAGCTTTCGCCTGAACTGGTTTTCGCCCTTCATCAGTCCCTTCTTTTATGTGCCGGTGGTTCTGCTGGGCGTGAATCCCAATTACATTCTAGTGGTCTTTCTGCTGAATCTCTTTTATCAGTTCTGGCTCCACACGCAGGTCATCGGTAAGCTTGGTTTTCTGGAAGGCATCGTCAACACGCCCTCGGCTCATCGCGTTCATCACGGTTCCAACAAAATCTATCTGGATAAGAACTACGGCGGTTTCCTCATGATCTGGGATCGCTTGTTCGGCACCTACATCGAGGAATCCGAGGATGTGGTCTACGGCGTCACGACCGGCTTCATGGGCCACAATCCCGTTAAGCACATTTTCGCCGGTTTCCTCGACCTCTTTCGCGGGCGCATGTCCTACAAGGGCTAGCCCCCGCATTATATGGATCCCACCCGTGTGGGCGAGGCCAGCGTGTAAAATTTGATTCAGACCGCGCCCGTCATGGGTGGGATCGATGGACTGTGGGGCGCGGCGGCGGTCGGGAGAGTATCATGGAATCGGCTGAAGGTCAAGCATGGGAGCGCCGGACAAGTTGCGGATCCAGCCGCGCTTCAACGTTGGAACCGCAACTCATCGAATTTTTTACTGGTCTTGCCCGGCCCGCACGGCTAGTTCGGATGCAAACTAATTATGGCGAACTACCTGCACATGATGAGCCGGGTGCGCACGGCCGCTTTTCGCTACCTGGAAATCGCCATGCGCGAAAGCGGAATCGAGGACCTGCCGCCCTCCTACGGCGACGTCGTGTTCGTCATTGGGAAGCGCGGCCCCCTGGAAATCGGAGAAGTCGGGCGCCTGGTCGGAAAAGACAAGTCCACCGTCACGTCCGTCGTCAATGACCTGGTCAAGAAAGGCTACGTTGAGAAGACGCGGGACGACGAAGACCGCCGGCGAGTGCGCGTGACGTTGACGGACAAGGCCCGCCGGGCACAGGGCGAACTCTTTCGGATTTCCAAGACGTTCAATCGCCGTTTTCTCAAGGGCTTCACGGACCAGGAGCAGAAGCAACTGGCCGATTTCATGGAGCGCTTGCTCGAAAACGCGGAAGGATAGACCGGAAGATGACTCGGCGCCGCTCCGCGTCAGTTGACGTCGGAGCAAAGCGAACACAGCCGATCAAAAAACTCCCGCTCCATGTTCATGCGCCCGTTGGCGATACGCACCTGCGGAAACATGCAGCGGAGGCGGGCATGCTCATTGCCCGCGTGAAAGATGATCATTTGAAACTGGTTTTCGTCCAGAACCTCGACGGAGTACATGTGATCGGACCAGTGATACCACAAGCCGATATTTATATTAACATTGGAATTCATGGTTTCGCACGCTTGACTTTGTTTATGGCGACTTTATAGCACGAAAATCCCAAAATATCAACTAAATATTTTTGAATAGTGTAAATTCGCCGCCATGTGCAAAGTATTTCACGTCGCGTAAGACTATGAAGGCGAAAGACTTTCCAGGGCCAGCATCAACGCCTGCGTGCCGGCCTGCTCTCGTCCTTGCGCCTTCAAGGCAATGTACAACTGATGCACGAGCGCCAGCCCGGGGAGCGAAAGGTTCATTCGCTCGGCTTCTTTCAGGGCGATGCCCATGTCCTTCACGAAGTGCGCAATCATAAAACCCGGTTCGTAGTCTCCCTTGATGATGCGCGGCGCCAGGTTGTCCAGGGACCAGCAGGAGGCCGCCCCGCGGCCGATGGATTCCAAAAGCGTGTTCGCGTCCAGGCCCGCGCGAAAACCGTACAACAGCGATTCACACATGCCGATCATGGTTCCCGCCACGGCGATTTGATTGCACATCTTCGCGTGCTGCCCCGCTCCGGCCTTCCCCTGATGCACGCTATTTCGGCCCATGAGTTCCAG